>CAZELW010000017.1:0-12850 GCA_964513135.1 uncultured Dehalococcoidales bacterium | reverse complement strand
TATTACACTGATGAGGAAGGGCATGCGGAACAGGTCAAGCCTGGGTCCGTTCCACGATGCATCATGGGCTCCATCGTTAATGTGCGGCGGGGAGTCTCCTATAGCTTTGCCGCTGAAGCAGTGGGATGTTTTGGCGGCAGGAGATACCTGGGATTTTCCGACCGGTTGGCTCCTGATTTCACCCATTTCCTCTCCTGCGGGATACCTGGTAAAGTGGAAGGCGAGCGATACAAAAAAACACCAGAACTGGTTGCTGTGATCTTGCAGCGCTGGCCTAAATTTAAAGCTCCGGCCCGCTTTATTGTTTTCAAACGATGGGATAAAATGGAGGTTTCAGACAACCCGGATGTAATCATATTTTTCGCCACGCCGGATGTACTGGCAGGCCTGTATACCCTTGCCAATTTTGATGAGGCTGATCCTGAGGGCGTAATTGCACCCTTTGGGTCGGGCTGTTCTGCAATCGTCCAAAATCCCTATCTGGAAAAAGATTCGGCGCATCCCCGGGGAATTCTGGGAATGTTTGATTCTTCCGCTCGTCCTTTTGTATCTCCGGACGAACTGACCTTCGCGGTACCCATTAATAAGTTCGAGCGTATGGTGCAGAATATGGAAGAAAGCTTCCTGATTACCAATACCTGGAAGGCCATACAGAAAAGAATTGCCTGAGGTGACTTATTCAGGAGTTTAGATTAAGAATACAGGGAGAATAACTCAGAGGACCGGATGCAGGACCAAATACCGGAAGGGCCGGGGAAAATGCTGTGAAGGAGACCCTCTCTATTCTTACTACCTTATCCTTCAGTCAACACCCTCTCTCCTTACTGTCACGCTGGATCCATCGACTGCGAAGCTGGCCGCAGCCGGCTTCAATGTCGGTACCCCTGGAGACGCGGATAGTATTGAAGATGCCGAGGGCGAATAATTGTTTTTGAAAAACCAGGGCCTGTTCCAGAGAAGAGGACTGGAACTCCTGGCAGGAGGTAGGATTTCCCACGATAATGTTGACTGCGCAGTTCATCCCCTTTAGCAGGTCAGCCAGTTCTTTGGAATCCTGTGGAGAATCATTTATCCCTTTGAAAAGGGCATATTCAAAGGTTGGCCTCCGGCCTGTTTTCTCCAGGTATTCCCGGCAGGCCGGTATCAACTGGGACAGCGGATACTTTTTATTGATGGGCATCAAACGGTCTCTGAGCTTATCATTAGCGGCATGAAGAGAAATCGCCAGCTCCAGGTGCAGGCTTTCGCTGGTCAGGCGTCGAATCTGCGGTACCAGGCCGGCGGTCGAAAGGGTGATCTGGCGTGCTCCCAGTTCCAGCCCGTGCTTTGAATTGAGCGTTATGACAGCCTGCCGGACATTATCATAGTTGGCCAGAGGCTCGCCCATTCCCATAAAGACAACATTAGTGATTGCTTTCCTGGAGAGCTCGTGGTCTTCAGTCGGAATATTAGTTTTGATAAAACGTATGAAATAAAGGACCTGCTCGAGGATTTCACCGGGGCGGAGATTCCGCTCGAAGCCCTGCTGACCGGTAGCGCAGAAGTAACACCCCACCGGGCAGCCCACCTGGCTGGAAATGCACACGGTCCGCCGTTCTCGTCTGGACCTGGTAGGCTCGTAGAACATCAGCGCCGACTCGATCGTTTTTCCATCATCCAGTTGAAAGAGCAGCTTGCGGGTCGTACCGTCTGCCGAGACTCTTTCCTCAAGGGGGGTCATTGTGAACAGTACTGTATTATCCATTAATTTGCGACGGAACTCCTGGGGCAAATCGCTCATATCTTCATATGAAGCTGCTGATTTCTTGAAAATCCACTTCAAGAGTTGGTCTGCCCGATAAGGCCGTTCTTCCATCTCAACGATCAAATCTTTAACCTGGTCATAGGAGAGGTCCAGGATTCTCTGTTTTTCTATTCCCATAAAACACACTTGAACCCGGGGTTTATCTTATCTATTTTAACACTCACTTCAGGCCGGATAAATGTGGAGTCTTCGGGCAGGCGCTGCACGGCCGGTGCATTTCGCAGGGTTCCAGATGGATAATAACGCTGGCCCGCGGAAAATCCCGGATAATCTCCTGCTCCATGGCGTCTGCCAGGTCATGAGCGGCTTCGATGCTGGCATCTTTACAGACCACCAGGTGAAAATCAATGAACCTGTCCGAGCCGGCCTTGCGCGTGCGCATCTCATGAAACTCGAAATAACTGCCGGAATACTTCTGGATAATTGATTTGATCCGGTTCTCCTCATTTGGCGGTAGCCTGACATCAACAAGGTCGCGAACCGATTTCACGCTCAGTTGAACAGCCGCTCGAAGAATGAAGATGGCTACCAGTATAGCCATAATGGGGTCCAGGATGGTAATGCCGGTAAACCGGATTATCAAAAGACCGGCCAGAATGCCGGCAGAGGTTAGAATGTCGGTCCTTAAATGCCAGGCGTCGGCCTCCAGGGCAATGCTCTCCGTCTTTCTGGCTGTCTTGAACAGTCGCTGAGAGACATAGAGATTGGCGATAATTGAAATAACCATGACGAGAATGCCCAGGTTGACTTCTTCGATCTCGACGCCGTTGACCAGCCTCAGGTAAGCCTCGCGGATAATCAGACCCGCGGCCACGAATATGAGAATGGCCTCAATAGCTCCGGACACGTTTTCAAATTTGCCGTGACCATAGTAATGCGCTGCGTCGGGAGGCTGGCTGGATTTGCGGACCGAGAAAAAGGCGATAATAGCTGCGATAAGGTCGATGCCGGAGTGGATTCCCTCGGATATGACGCTCACAGAGCCGATCATAAAGCCGACTATCAGTTTGGCTGTGAGAAGCACCGTGTTAGATAAAACAGATAGCGAGGCTACCCGGCTTTTCTCTCGATTATATTCATTTATAAGACCGTTTTTTTCTGGCACAGGAGTATATTATAACAGTTTTCCGGGGAAACGGAAGCTATTCTATCCTGTGTCACCCTGAATAAGGGACCGTCCTTACCCGCATTCAGCTTATCATAATAATTCCGAGATAACCGATGAGAATGCCCATAGACCCTCCGATAATCACCTGTAGCGGAGTATGACCGATGAATTCCCGGAGGGCTTCCTCCCTTTCCGGTTTGGTGATCTTGAAAGTAAATTCTCTGATAATGCGGTTTAATACAGCGGAATGTTTGCCCACTGATTGTCGGACTCCAGCGGCATCATACATCACTATCGCAGCTAAAACCGCTGCAATACTGAAGTAAAGTGAGCCGAAACCCGCCGTCATGGCTATGGCTGTGGCGAGGGCGCAAACGGTGGCTGAATGTGAGCTGGGCATACCCCCGCTGGTCACAAAATAATTCCAGGCTATGCGGCGCTCCTGGAATAGTATCACAATCACTTTTATTATCTGGGTTATCGCCCAGGCGCAGGCGGCTATTATCAATACTCTGTTATCTGACAGTCCCGTATTCACTTCTTCAATCCTACCTGATCGTTAGTAAATAGTTATGTAAAGTAATCAACGGTGTACATAAAAACCTATATTATCAGCCGCACGGTCACTTGGGGTGTCCCCTACAGGCTGTGTCTTCTCCTCCACTGCTTCAGCGCCAGCAGCACCTCGTCATCGCTGATATCTCGCCAGTTGCGGTAAAAGTCCGCCAGATAAAATTGCGGCATTCGGGCGACTGCGCAGGCAACCACTCTGTTAGCTACCTTAGAAACTCGTTCGTAACCCTTGGTTGAGGCCAGCGGCACTGCCACAATAATCTCTTTCGGGCGCCGGTGTTTGACCGACTCAACCGCTACTTCCATGGTGATTCCGGATGCCAACCCATCATCCACGATTATAGCTGTTTTTCCGGTCAGCCTGGAGGCAACGCTTTCCCCTTTATATTTCAGACTGCGCTGTTTCACGTTGGCTTTGACCTGGCTCAACTCATATTCGATTTGCTCAGGGCTGATGCCGTTCCTGTCAATCACGTCCTGGTTCAGCACGGAGGTGCCGTCATCAGCTACTGCTCCCAGGCCGCCCTCCGGATTGTTGGGCAAGGCCAGTTTCCGGCAGACGATGATATCCATATCTGACTGCAAGGCACTGGCGATTTCCATAGCCATGGGGACGCCGCCATTAGGTATAGCCAGGACAACGGTTTTTTTATTCTTATAATCCGCCAGTTCTCCGCATAGTTTACGGCCTGCGTCGCTGCGGTTTTCAAAAAGTATTTTAAAGCCTGTCAGTTGTTCCGTGATAGATCTCCTCGGGTTTGTATTATTTTAATCCTATTTCAAGCAATAATCCAGACTGTTTTTTATTAATCAGTTTGTTTGGTAAACCAGTTTAAAAGCTTTGACATCCACCAGTCCAAGGTCAGTGAGACGGAGGTCCGGGATAACCGGCAGCGCCAGGAAAGAAAGGACTGCGAATGGTGCCGGGAGGGTTGATCCCATTTCGCGAGCTCTCTCCTCCAGCCTTTCCAGAGCCTCGGCAACAGCCTGGGCCGGCTCGGTCGAAAGAAGACCGGCAATGGGTAATGCCAGGCTGGCCTCCACATTGCCTTCTGAAACCGCCGCCAGGCCTCCCTGCATCTCTTCAACGACACGGACGGCCTCCAGTATCTCTTCATCGGAAGTCCCCACCGCCACGATATTATGGGAGTCGTGGGCTATCGAAGAAGCCAGTGCCCCCCTTTTTAATCCGAATCCACTGACCAATCCCTTCCCTATGTTTCCGGGTGCTTTATGCCTCTCGATGACTATAAGCTTTAAAATATCATTAGCCGGGTCCGGGAGAATAAAGTTGTCTCTCACCTCAACCTTCTTCATGCGCTTCCGGGTGACAATCTGACCTGGGATCACTTCAATCACCGGGTAGGCGTCTCCTGCAGCCGGCAGCCGCAGGTCTGCCGGTCCCACAGGCTTCATGTGAATGCTGTGAGTCAGTTCTGTATTCTCACAGGATGAGGGGGTGAATAGAGGTCTCCCTCTTTCGGCGACCAGCCTTCCTCTGTGGAATACCCTGTCTATACCCAACTCATCCAGGTCGTCAAATACTATCAGATTGGCCAGATAACCGGGGGCTACTGCGCCCATACCGGAAAGACCGAAGTATTCCGCTGTATTGATAGTAGCCAGTTGTATAGCTCTTACCGGGTTCATGCCCAGGCGGATGGCTTTGCGCACTACGGCGTCTATATCGCCGTCATACAGAATGTCAGCACAGCTCCGGTCGTCCACCACGAAACAGCATTTCCTGTATGTCCGGTTAGTCACCAGCGGCAGCAGGGTTTCCAGGTTCTTCTCTGATGACCCCTCCCGTATCATGATTTGCATTCCCCGGGATAATTTTTCCCGCGCCTCTTCCAGGGTAACTGATTCGTGGTCGGACATTATACCGGCGGATATATAGGCATTGAGTTCTTTTCCTGTCAGTCCGGGAGCGTGGCCGTCGATTATTTTACCTTTTGCTAGATCGAGTTTATCCAGCATTGACCGGTCTCCCTGAACTACCTGAGGATAATTCATTACTTCTCCCAGACCGAGGCAGCCTTCCCATTTAAGCATGTGACTTATCTCTTCAGTCCCGATCACCGCCCCGGAGGTTTCCATATCTGTTGCCGGTACACAGGAAGGGGCCATCAGGAAAAACTCCAGTGGCAAGCTGCGAGCGCAGTCCAGGATATAGCGAATTCCCGCCAGTCCGCTGACATTGGCTATTTCGTGCAGGTCGGTCACTACTGCTGAAGTCCCGTGCGGCACCACTGCCCGGGCATACTCACCGGTATCCAGCATCGAGCTTTCCAGATGGGTATGCCCATTTATCAGCCCCGGAGCCAGGAACCGGCCATCCAGGTCGATAGTCCGTTCTGTCTGTGGATAATCTCCGGTCCCGGCGATCCGCTCGCCGGAGATGGCCACGTCGCCCCATTCAATTTCACCTGTAAAGACATTGATAATGCGGGCATCCCTGAGAACAAGGCTGGCCGGAGAATCCCCGCGCGCCGCAGAGACCAGGTTAGATATGTTAATCGGCATTATCCTTTGCCCTTAATTATACAAATGTCCGCTAGATTCCGATATTTTTCATTATAATCCAGACCATAACCTACGAGGAATTCGTCCGGTACGGTGAAACCGGAGTAATCGATCCTGATCGGTGTCTGGCGCCGACAGGGCTTATCTATTAGTGCACAGAGTTTGATCGATGCCGGGCTTTGTTTTTGCAAATAATCGGATAAAAAACAGGTGGTCAGTCCCGTATCTATGATATCTTCCACTATCAACACGTGGCGGTTCTGTATGAGGCACGGCAGTTCATGGACCAGGGTAATTTTCCCAGTGCTTTGCGTACCGCCGTAGCTGGTCAGGCGGATAAATTCCACCTCAAGTGGAATATCGATGCAGCGCACCAGGTCGGACATGAATATGAATGAACCCTTGAGGATTCCCACCAGCAGAGGGAACTTATTCCTGTAATCGGCAGCTATCTCGCCGGCCAGTCTCTTTACTGTAGACGCGATTTTTCTTTTACTGATCAGTATTTGAATTTCTTCATCAGCACTCATGGCTGAGTAAAATTATATCCTTTATCATTCATTAGCTACAAATTCATCTGTATAGTAATGTTTGATGACCCCATATACTTGAACCGGGTGCCTTCGAAAAAGGGATAAGATGAGGGGCATATCGTCAAATCTCACACTCTACTAAATTGCCCACGGTGAGGTGGACGCGGTTTGCGCGGGAGTGCTTTTCAGCCTTTTGAGAGAGAAAGACTTTACGGATTTGGCGGCGTAATTGATAAAAAGGTTTTCCCGCGCGACCTGGTAACAGGCCGGATTGGGAAAATAATCTCAGAGAAAATGGGCAGATCGTGCTATTTTGCTTGCTTATTATCTTTGAGCGTTCTTGCCTCCAGGTCACGGGCATGCGCCTCCTCCTGGGCCAGGTAGGCCTCTTTTCTGGCCTTTTCTCTTGCTAAATTCTTGATATCCTCGGAAGCTCGCCTGTCCGCCTCCCTGAGCTCCCTGGCTTTCTGCTCCTTTACAATTATCTGTTCCCTGGCCAGATAGGCTTTCTTTCTGATCTCATCTTTGGCTAATTGTTCGGCTGCCTCTGCCTCAAGTTTCTTCTTTCTCAGGGCTTCTTTTTCTTCATCATTCACTGCTTTATCTCCAATAATCAGTATTCCTGAATTTCGCATTCTCTGTTCCTCTTCCATCAGTGAATGCAAACCTATGATACCATAATGGCAGGTATTATACAGGTCGGCATCCGGGGGGTATAATAATATTGAAGATCCGGAAGCGGGATTTTCTTCGAACATAGAGGTGGACTATGACCAGATTGAGAACGCTTGTTATTCTTCTGATTGTTACAGCGCTGGTATTTTTATCAGCCTGCGCTGGGCCCGCCACTACATCTCCGTCCCCGGCAAAATTGCCTTCTCTACGCCTGGTGGGCACCATCGGGCCCCTGTCCATACCTCTGGCCTATATGGTACAGAACAACTCGCTGGCCGATGTAGCTGAAGTTACTACCCTGGATATCTGGGCTAACCCTACACAGCTTCAGGCTATCATCACCGGCGGACAGGGAGACTTTGTCTCACTGCCGACGAACTCGGCCGCCACCTTTTTTAACCGGGGCGTATCCTTGGAGTTGCTGGACAGCTCTATCTGGAATATTTTGTATGTGGTTACGGCCGATACCAGTATCAAGTCGATCCTCGATTTAAGAGGAAAGCGCGTGGTGGTTCCATATCAGGCTGCAGTGCCGGATGCGATGTTCCGCTTTGTTTGCCAGGAGCAGGGGATCAACCCGGACACGGATATTGAAATCATTTACGCTCCTGACCCGGTCCAGGGTTCCCAGCTTCTCCTTAGCGGCCAGGAGCAGTATGCTCTGCTCTCAGAACCTTCAGCAACCGGGGTCATTCTTCAGGGCCAGAGGTCGGGAATGAACCTGGTCAGGGCTCTGAGCATGGAGGTCGAATGGCAGAAAGCGACCGGCGGCAGTTTTTCTACTCCGGTGGCTGGCACTGTGGCTCTGGGACCGATAGCCGACCGTAAGGATGTGATAGATACATTCCTGACTGAATATCAAAGAGCGGTACAGTGGATGCTGGACAATCCGGTGGAAGCGGGGAATGTGGGAGCTACTGTGCTTGCGGAACAGGGGTTCACTGCTGCGATTTTAACGGAATCCCTGCAAAATATAGACTGGGATTTCGTCCCGGCGGCAGAAGCCCGGCCCAGCCTGGAAGCTTTTTTCAATGCTCTGGCTCAAGTTTCCCCTAATTTCATCGGAGGTCAACTTCCCGCTGATGACTTCTACTATCAACCCTGAGAAAGGCCGGAAAACTTCACTCCCCTGGTACCGGAGCCTGGCTTTTTATATCGGCCTGGGCATCCTGGCGATGCTGGTGGTCTGGCAGGTTCTATCAATGGTCCTTTCTCAATTCATTGTCGCTTCCCCTGCGGCTACCTTCCAGTCACTGGTCCGTCTGGCGGTCGATGGCTCTCTCTGGCAGAATTTCGCTTACAGTCTGGTCCGCCTGCTCATCGGTCTGGCAGGGGGAGCTGTCATTGGGATTACCCTGGGTATACTCGCTGGTCTGAACAGCCGCTTGCGCGCATTCCTGGAGCCGCTGCGCTGGACAGTCATGACGGTCCCGGCTATCATTATCTCGGTGCTGGCCATGCTCTGGTTCGGCATTGGCAGTACGCAGGTAGTGTTTATGGTCGGCGTCATCACTATGCCAATTAGTTATGTCAACACACTGGAAGGAATGCTGTCCATCGATGCCTCTATTATCGAGATGTCGACAGTTTACCGGATTCCTCCCCGCCTGCGCTTGACCGAGATTTATTTGCCGGGCATCGGATCGGCTGTTATGGCCGGCTTGACCCTGGCTTCAGGCATTGGTGTCCGGGCAGCGATCCTGGCTGAATTTATTGGCGCCCGCAACGGCATAGGACACAGCCTTTTCCTTTCCTGGACTTTTCTCGATACGCCCGCTCTTTTTGCCTGGATCATCATGGCCTTTGTTTTACTGGGGCTGGTTGAATTTGCCGTGTTAAAGCCGGTCAGAGACTATTTAATGCGCTGGAAGAGGACAGTATGATTAGATTTCAGAATGTCAGCCGTTCGTTCGACGGCCGTCCGGTGCTGAGGAATGTCACGTTCGAAATCGAGGCCTATGAGGTAGCGGCTGTCTTGGGGCCTTCCGGTTCCGGCAAGACGACTCTCCTCAGGCTTATCGCCGGGACCTTGAAGCCGGATGCCGGCGTTATCGAGGTGGGGAGCGATCGTATCGGCTATATCTTTCAGGACCACCGGCTTTTACCCTGGCGGACTGCCCAGGACAATATTGCCCTGGTAATGAAGGCAGCGGGTATGGAACCGCAGGAAGCGCGCAGGAAAGCCCGGGATTGGATGGATCGTCTGGGGCTGCAAGGCTTTTATAACTATTACCCGCGGCAGCTCAGCGGCGGTATGATGCAGCGTGTTTCCATAGCCAGGGCTTTTGCCGTCAATCCGGACATAATGCTGATGGATGAACCTTTCAGCAGTCTGGATACGGAGCTGGCGGATGCCCTTCTGAGCGAACTCAGGCAGGTACTGGTCGAACAGCGGGTTACGGCATTGTACGTTACCCACGATCTTACCGAAGCCTTGAGCCTGGCGGACCGTTTGTTTTACATAACACCATCAGGATTTGAGCAGGTCGCTGTCCGGGACCGGGAGCAGATGCTGCGGGACTATTATGCCGGCAGGCTGAAGTCTATTTCTCGGACTTGATGTCTCCTCTGATTCCGATAGTTACTTCTTTAAGGGGTATATCCCGGCCGCTGTCTGACATTGCTTTCCTGGCGATATAGGCCAATCCGGAGCAGCAGGGCACTTCCATATGGACTACGGTAAGGCTTTTGATATTTGATTTTCTCAATATCTCCGTTAGCTTGCTCAGATGCTCCGCAGCGTTATCCAGTTTGGGGCAGGCTACCATCACGCTGTGGTCTTTCAGAAAGTCCCGGTGCAGGTTAGGGTAGGCGAAAGGAACGCAGTCAGCAACCAGGACCACATCCGAGTTATCCAGGAAGCTGGCTCCTGCTGGGACCAGGGCAAGCTGGACCGGCCAGTGGCTCAACATCGATTTCTGGTCCGGTACATTCGCTGCCAGGGGCTGACAATCCGCTATTTCCATCCGGCGGACTGCTGAGCCGGGGCAGCCGCAGGGTAGGCTGGAGGCAGGTTTCATTTCCTGTAGATGCTCCTTTACAGCTTCTTCGTCGAAGTCCTCGGCTTCCCTTTCCACAATCTTTAAGGCTCCCTGGGGACACTCTTTAAGACAGGCTGCCAACCCATCGCAGTATTTTTCCTTGACCAGCCTGGCTTTGCCATTAACCAGCGCCAGAGCGCCTTCGGCGCAGGATTCTATGCAAGCCCCGCAGCCGTTGCATTTATCTTCATCTATCTGGATAATCTTTCTTATAATTTTATTCGTCATTTTTACTCCTTCGTTCATTCAGGAATGCCTGTTATCAGCGCTCCCCTTTCATTTGCTTCCAGCGTTCTTCTCCCAGGCATTCGCGAGCTTTGGAGCACCATTGTATGCAGGAAGGGACTTCTTCTTTATAGACGTAGTTACTGCATTTGCGGCATTTGATGCGGGTCTCGTCGGAAAACATCTCAACTTCGTTTCCGCAGTGGGGACATTTGTGCAGGGATACCTTCAGATTTCTTCCATCCTGACCCGGGCAGTGGCTGACCATGGGCTTATTCTCCTGAAATCAATTTCCTTTCCTTATTCTCATTTTAAGGAATAAGCGGTCAGCCTTCTATGATGTGAATCATATGGGGTTTATTCAGCCCCTATCCTGTCCAGACCTGTCCGGTCCATCAAGGCCTGGTAATAGGAGGCAATATCCGGATCGCTGATCTCAGACTTCACCTGGCGGTAAGGACTGCCCAGCGATTCGCGGTAAATCTTCCCGATGTCTGGCAGGAGGTTAGCAACATTCAAGGGATCATCAGGATTACCTGAATTAGCTTCAGCCCTGACTACAGAGGTAAAATATCCCACCGAGAAGACCAGAAGCAAACAGACAATCATCCCGATAAAGAAACCCGCTGCCAGTTTCATCGCTCATCCTCCTTATAACAAAAAACCGACTTCAATTTTGAAGTCGGTTTCACTATTGGCTCCCTGCAGTCCAAGTGACCAGATACAGACAGCAGATCAAAGCGCTCTATAATCCCTGACGTACTGTCAGAGTTTGATTGGCTGGTGGCCGGCAGTACTAAAGTAACCTTACCTGTCTAGTACCATAGTAACCGTTCGAAAAGCACCGGGCAAGATACATTCACTTCAGCGGAATTAACTTAACCTCCCGACTTATGCAAAAAGACCGTGGATTCCCAAAAGAAGTCCGCAAATTTCAGGTTATCTATTTGTCTCAATTCACGCTTAAAGGTCAGGCAGTCTGGCGTGATATGGACAGGTAATACTATGCTCTATATAATAATCCTTAAAGAAATGCCAGAATACAGCCGACAGAAATTTCTCCGCCAGGAATATACAGCTCGCGTGAATCGGGTCATTGATCATATTGAAGCCAATATAGATCAAGATCTGTATTTGGCGGCTTTAGCCGACATAGCCGGTTTCTCCCCGTTTCATTTTCACAGGATATTCAGCTCTTTGACCGGAGAAACCCTGAACGGATTTGTCCAGCGGGTCCGGGTGGAAAAAGCGGCCTCTATGCTGGTGCAAAATCACCAAAAATCAATTACTATCATTGCGCTCGAATGTGGGTTTTCCGGGGCTTCAGCCTTTGCCCGGGAGTTCCGGAAAACTTTTGGAATGAGCGCCAGTGAATGGCGTGCCGGGGGCTATTTAAAAGATGGCAAAAACCGTCAAACGAATAGCAAGGAATGGCAAGTCAGCAGCAATATCCGGCAAGATTTCGACCCCCTCTCAGGCTATATTATAAATAAACAAGAGTGGAGGGTAGAAATGAAGCCGAATAAGAATTTGATTGCCAGCATTGAGGTCAAAAACACACCGGAGATGCACGTAGCCTATCTCAGGCATATCGGGCCGTATGCCGGAGATGTTGAGCTGTTTGGCAGGTTGTTCGGTAAATTAGCTGCCTGGGCTGGGCCTCGCGGGCTTTTGGCATCCCCGGAGGCCAGGTTTTTAACCATCTACCATGACAGTCCGGAATTGACCGACCCTAAAAAGCTCAGAACGGATGTCTGCATCACCGTACCGCCGGATACAATTGTGGATGGAGAGATCGGCAAAGCGACTATACCGGCGGGGAAAAATGCGATTGCCCATTTCGAGATCAAGTCCGACCAGTATGCCGATGCCTGGAATGCCATTTACGGCGGCTGGCTGCCGGAGAGCGGCTACCAGCCGGATGACCGGCCATGTTTTGAGTTATACCTGAATGATGCCAAAGACCATCCTGAGGGCAAATGCATAGTCGATATTTACGTTCCCGTTAAGCCGCTTTGATACAACAGATGGAATGGGGCGCTAAGGATCCAGACCTTGCTGCCGCCGATTAAACAGTGTCTATTAGATTTGCGGTGGACCTTCAGCCAGCAGCCTGAGTTTGGTCTCATCGGCGATGGTGATATGGCCGCGAATGGAGCGGATTATCCCCCGTTCTTTCCACTGGCTCAGGATACGGATAGTGGTCTCGGTGGTCGTGCCGGCCATATCCGAAATTTCCTGGCGGGTGAAGGGGAGAGACTTCCCCAGCTTGGCCGAAAGCATCAGAAGCAGTCTGGCCAGGCGCTGCTCGACGCGTTCCCCGGCCATATCTCGCAGGCGGCTCTGAGACTCGCGCAGGCGGCTG
>CAZELW010000016.1:0-14210 GCA_964513135.1 uncultured Dehalococcoidales bacterium | reverse complement strand
TCAATGAAGACCTGAACAGAGCTCAGAAATGCACCGGGTGCGCTCATCTGCTGGATAGCGGCTGGAAGGAACCCCGCTGCGTGGATGCTTGCCCGACTCTGGCTTTAAAGTTCATGGAAGAGTCTGAAGCCAAAAAATATGTTGAGCAGGCTGAGTTTTTGAAACCTGAGAGGGTATCCAAAGATAAGCCCAATGTTTATTACCTGAACCTGCCCAAGAGATTCGTGGCCGGTACAGTGTATGACCCGGTAGAGAAAGAAGTCATCATCGGAGCCAAAGTTACTTTGACGGAAGCCGGCAGCAACAAGTCCTATACTGCCGAGACCGACAGCTACGGCGATTTTGAGTTTGAGAAACTCCCGGTGGGCGACTTCGATCTGAAGATTGTTCAGGGAAATAAAACCAAAGAAATCAAAGTCAATACCGCTAAAGACGTCTCTTTAGGTGATATTCCCTTAGCTTAATTCACAACCGGAAATGACAACGAAAAAAGGCAAGCCTTTGTTAAGAGGGCTTGCCTTTTTCTCTTTAAAATGGCGGAGTAACAGCCCGCATTGGGCGCCTTCATCCTGTTGATGTGCTCCCTGTGCTGTTCTTACTACCGATGAGGCCGCTGAAATTTAATATAATATAATCGTAAGCTGTTAAAGCAACTCATCGAGGAGGCATATTATGAAAATCAGCGCGCGTAATGTCCTGAAAGGCAAAGTGGTCCGGGTAACACCCGGTGCGGTGAATTCGGAAATAGTCCTGGAGTTGCCTGGGGGTGCCCAGGTAGTTTCTATTATTACCAAAGAATCAACGGAAAAGCTGGGCCTGGCCGAAGGCAAGGAAGCTTACGCCATTATCAAGGCCTCCAACGTGATGATAGGGGTTGATTAATCGGTAGGCCCGGTCGATTATTCGTTTAAAAATATAGGCCTGGGCGGTAGACAGGGGGACGGGCCCCCTGCTGTTTGATATATTGGCCTCTACAAAGGCTGCCAGAGATGCACAGCATCCTGTTTGACTATCCGGCCGATAGCCGGAAACGGGAAATGACTGGCGAAAACCAGGATGTTAGTCGATGCCGCTCTGTGTAAAATTTGTTTCCGGGTCTCGGTAGCCTTCTCAGGGTCCAGATCAAGTGATGAGCTCCAGTCAGGCTGGGCTAACTGTAAAACGTTATGGTAAATATCTGCCACGAAGATTAGCTGTTCGGTACCGGAAGAAACCAGTACGGCGGCCAGACCGGGGGTATGCCCTGGGGCGTCGATGTACTGAAAGCCCGGCATAATGTCCACTCCGGGAGTGACCACAGAGACCCGGTCTTTAATAGCCAGGAGGTTCTTGCGTGCACATTCAAGCATTTCCTGACGCATACTATCATTAAACTTCTTTAATTCCGGTTCGGAAGCCCAGAATTCCCACTCTTTTTTATTTATCACATAGCGGGCGGACGGGAAATTGGGTTGAAGTTGGGAATCGACATTACCGCCGATATGGTCAGGATGGCCGTGAGAAAGGATAACCGTATCAATGTCACTGCATGGCACTCCGGCTGCTTGCAGGTTGGGAATCAGCATTCCTGAATTCGGCCGCATCCCGGGCTGGAAGCCGGTATCCACAAGAACGGTATTCCGTCCGGTCTTGACCACCAGGCAGGCTATTTCGAAACGGCTTGCCAGTGGAATTCGGTACCGGTCAGACAGATTTTGAATTTCAGCAGCCGGTATATGGGGAAAAAAGTCAGTCAATTGCATCGGATCGACGGTATCCAATACCGCCAGACATTCGAAGTTGCCAAGTCGAAAGCGGAAACTATTGTGAGATATCACTGCTCCTCCTTATAAGTGCTTGAGATTCTCAACCGGTCTTCCGGCAAGGAATTCCGGACTATTGCCTGATTATTTTATTTTACCATAACCCTTGCTTGATTCGCCGGTGTAATTACGCCGGGACTAGAACCCTTTGACCTTCTGATCCAGGACTTCTATCTCTGCCCGGCCAAATTTCTTTTTCTGCTGCCGGTACTCCCTGGCGATCCAGAGCGTGGCAGTTATCATTCCCAGGGTATCCGATACCGGCATGGCAATCCAGACTCCCATCAGACCGAAATAGTGGGACAGGCTGAAAAGCGCCGGAACGAAGAAGATAAATTGACGGGCCAGGGAAAGCACCATGGCGTCTTTTCCCTTCGACAGTCCCTGGAAGGTAGTAACAAAAATGATGGTAGGGCCGATGATGGCCAGGCTGGAAAAGAAGATCCGCATTCCCGGTATGGCGATATCGGCCAGGGCTGGGTCGGGATCAAATATGCTCACGATCTGAGGTGCGAAAACCTCTAAAAATATGGTGGCTATGAGCATGATAACTGTCAGGCTGATAGCTGTCAGTTTGACTGTGCCCCACAGCCGGTCCCAGAGCTTGGCTCCCAGGCTGAATCCTATTATCGGCAGCATTCCGTGGGCGGTGCCGATAATAGGCATAAAAGCCAGATCACCGATACGCATGGCAATACCCAGGGCTGCCAGAACTACCGAACCGAAACCGGCGGCGACATGATTGAATAGAGCAAAGACGACTCCCTCCGTGGTCTCCATCAGCATGGCGGGCAGCCCGACGCGGTATATTTCCTTGATTATTCTAAACCTGGGGATAAAATGGCGGAAACGGATGCGGTAGGCTGTTTTATCTCCCAGAATATACCAGCCGGCCAGTAAAGCACTCACGCAGGTAGAACAGGCGGTAGCCAGGGCTGCCCCTCTTACTCCCATCTCCGGAAAAATCCACCAGCCGAAAATCAGGAAAGGGTCCAGTATCACATTGCATAATTGAGCGATAATGACGAAAATCATTGGACGCACGGTATCTCCGGAAGCATGAAAAACATTGCGGGTAATCAATCCGAAAAAGAGTGTCGGCATGGCCCAGCCCAGCATTCTCAGGTATTGTTCACCGAGTTCCATGATATCCGGCGTGGCTCCACAGAGAACCAGTATCTGATGCGGGAAAATATTGGTGGCCAGCAGGACCACGAGCCCGATAACCAGGGAAAGGAAAAAGGTCTGCCCGGCTACCTGATTGGCTGCTTCAACATTTCTTTCACCGAAATACCGTGATGTGAGGGCATTGACGCCGATTCCGGTCCCCACCCCGACGGCCATGCAGACTATAAAAAGCGGTAAGGAGATAGTAAGCGCTGCGATAGCCTGATAGCCCAGTCTGGCCACCCAGAAAGTATTGACCAGGTTATACAGGGATATGGTTACCATGGATATAACGGCTGGCAGGCTCAGGCGGAAAAGTAGTTTTCCTATCGGGTCGGTACCTAGTCTCTCTGTGGTTTGATGCAGTTTAGCGGGTTCTTCCAGTGTATTGCTCCTTGACCTCTCAGTTTACCAATTCAGAGGCTGCAAGGTCAATGGCGGCATACCATTATCCTGCTCTGGGAGCGTTCAGGCCTCCGAATCTTCTTTGGCGGTGTCTGAAGGCTGAGAGGGCCCGTTCTACCTGTCCGGGCGCGAAGTCTGGCCAGAGGACTCTGGTAAAATACAGTTCGGCATAGGCCGCCTGCCAGAGCAAAAAATTGCTGATTCGGAGTTCTCCGCCGGTGCGGATCAGCAGGTCTACATCCGGTATTCCGGAAGAATACAGCCGTTCGGCGAAAGTCTTCTCGGAAATTTCCGCGGCGGATAGTCCCTCTTCGATCAGCTTGCGGGCGGTATCCACAATTTCACCTCTTCCACCGTAGTTGAATGCAAAACTAAAGGTCATACGGGTATTGTTTTGTGTCAGTGCGCAGGCACGCTGGATGGCTTCCTGTACCGTCGGTGAGAGATCGCTGGTGCGGCCTAGATGGCGCATTCTCACGCCTTCACGGTTGAGTTCGGCAGCTTCCTTTTCGATGTTGTCCACCAGCAGATTGAGGATCCCCTGGACTTCATCTTCAGGACGGCTCCAGTTCTCTGTAGAGAAGCTATAAACTGTTAAATATTTGATATTATGCTTAAGAATGGTTCGGATTACCGAGCGTATTCGATTGAATCCCGCTTGATGGCCCGCCATGCGCGGTAGTCCGCGCCTCTCCGCCCATCTCCCATTCCCATCCATAATAATCGCCACATGGTTTGGTAGGTCCATCTTTCTCACGCTTTTGGTTAAACGGACATCAGCTCTTTCTCTTTTTCCTGGGCGATTTTTTCCGCAACGGCAATATAGCTGTCCGTCATTTTTTGCAATTGATCCTGAAGCCGTCTGGACTCATCCTGGGATATTTCCTTGTTCTTTTCGGCTTTCTTGATTTCTTCAAGAGAATCACGCCTGAGATTGCGTACAGCTACCCGGCGTTCTTCGAGCCTCTTGTTGACAACTTTGGTAAGCTCCTTGCGGCGTTCTTCACTGAGTGCCGGGATATTCAGCCGGATCAATCGCCCGTCATTGATCGGATTTAAACCCAGGTCTGACTTTAGAATGGCCTGCTCAATGCTGCGCAGGCTTCCCGGGTCCCAGGGCTGGATAACCAGAAGCTTGGCTTCCGGGGTAGAGATACCAGCGATCTGGTTCAACGGCGTCATTACGCCGGCATAGTCTACTTTAAGATGCTCAACCAGAGCGGGACTGGCTCTCCCGGTGCGGATAGTGGCCAGTTCCTGTCTCAGACCTTCGGAAACTGCCTTCATTTTTTTGTCGGCGGCGGATAATATGCTGTTCTCTGCCATTCTTACACCTCGCTGGATACTAATGTGCCGATAGACTCGCCGCTGGCGGCGCGTTCTATTCCTTTTGGACTTTCGATATCAAACACAACTATAGGTAATTTATTTTCCAGGCACAGGGAAAAAGCTGTGGCATCCATGACTTTTAAACGTAGATTGAGGGCTTCCATATGGGAAAGCTTATCGAATTTGACCGCATTGGGGTCAATCTGCGGGTCGGCGCTGTAAATCCCGTCAACATTATTCTTGGCCATCAGCAGGACTTCTGCTTCGATTTCAATTGCTCGCAAGGCGGCGGCAGTGTCTGTCGTCATATAAGGATTACCGGTCCCGGCGGCAAAGATGACTACCCGGCCCTTTTCCAGGTGCCGTATAGCGCGGCGGCGGATATAAGGCTCAGCGACCTGGTGGATTTCAATGGCAGATTGAGTGCGGGTGACGACGCCAAGCTTCTCCAGAGCATCCTGGAGGGCCAGAGCATTCAGAATGGTAGCCAGCATTCCGGCGTAGTCAGCCGTAACCCGGTCCATGCCGTTCCTGGCTATCTCTTCTCCGCGCCAGATGTTTCCGGCTCCTACCACGACTCCAATGGTTATTCCCATATCAGAGACGTTTTTGATTTGTCCGGCAATACGTTTGACTGTGGCAGGATCAAATCCGTAACAGTTCTTACCGGAAAACGATTCACCGCTAAGTTTTAGCATTACTCTTTTGTACTGGGTGGTCATAAGTTTTAACCTTCGAACGATATTCTGTTTACCGGATTTTCGCACCGATTGTTAAGCTGCTGTTACTGCTATTATAACATATGGCAAGACCGTCTTTTCATCAACGTGAAAAGACGGTCTTAATGATTTTTGTTTATGCGCTATTTGCCTAGTTCGAATCTGGCAAAACGGCTTATTTTTATATTTTCACCGGTCTTGGCGATTAGCTCGGTCACAAGGTCCTGGACCGTCTTGGTGGGGTCCTTGATGTAAGGTTGAAGTAAAAGGCAGGCATTCTGAAAATCGATCGCAGCGCCGGTAGGGCATTCATCTTTCGAAACAAACTCGGGGTCCATGGCGGCTACCTGCATGGCGATATTGTGTGCCATCTCCTGAAATTCCGCGGTGCGGGCCACGAAGTCGGTTTCGCAATTGACCTCTACCAGCGCACCAATGCGTCCGGCGGAATGAATGTAAGAGGCCACCAGCCCTTGTTTGGCTGTGCGCCCGGCACTTTTCTGGGCTTTTACCAGGCCTTGCTTTTGCAAGATTTCCAGAGCTTTGGCTTTATCCCCATTGGTCTCTTTCAGAGCGTTCCGGCAGTCCATGATACCGGCGCCAGACTCTTCTCTCAACTTCTTGATCTCTTCAGTAGTTATTTCCAAATTTTCCCCCATTTATTTTATTCGTCAGGATTCAGGTCTTCCGTTTCTTCCAGTAAAGCTGTATATGTTGCCTCGGGAGCCGTCGGAGCGCTCTCCTCGGTCGCCTCTTCCTCTTTGGGTACGATCACCTGGATGCCCTTGCCCTCGATGACAGCGTCAGCGATCTTGGAGCAGATGAGCTTCACTGCACGGATGGCGTCATCATTGGCAGGGATAATCATATCCAGGTCATCCGGATTGCAGTTAGTATCGCAAATGCCCACAACCGGTATATCTACTCTTTTGGCTTCCAGTAAAGCGATGTTGTCTTTAGTGGTGTCTACGATGAACATTACGCTGGGCAGTTTGGTCATCTCCTTGATACCGCCCAATTGCCGGTTAAGGCGCACGATTTCTTCGTCCAGCTTGGAGGCTTCCTTCTTGGGTAGACGGCTAAATTCTCCCTTGGCCTTCTGGTCTTCCAACCGGACCAGGTAGTCAATTCGGGATTGAATAGTGCTGAAATTAGTAAGAGTGCCGCCCAACCAGCGCTGATTGACATAATACATACCGCAGCGCTTGGCCTCGGTCTCGATCGATTCCTGGGCCTGCTTTTTGGTTCCCACGAATAGGACCGTGCCGCCGTCGGCAACGATCTCTTTCACGAACTCCTGGGCTTTCACCAGTAATTTGACTGTCTGCTCCAGGTCAATAATATGTATGCCGTTGCGTTTGGTGAAGATGTATTTCTTCATCCTGGGATGCCAGCCGCTGGCCTGATGCCCGAAATGGGCTCCAGCCTCTAATAATTGTTTAATTGAACTTGTATCTGACAATAATTTACCCCTCTTTCCAGGTATTTGGTTTATTTGATCGACTAAGAGAATAGTATAACATAGTCCGGCGGCTCCGGCAAGAAAAAATTTTGATGTACTAAATTATGTGATACAAAATATTTTTGGGCTTTCCGTGATAGCCTGTCTGTATAGAAAAATATGTTGGACTTGTGCCGCTGGAAAGGGGTATAATAGAGTATCAAGCCTGAGGAGTGAATACCGCCATGCGAATATTTATCTCCAATTTGAGGTTATTAATTTAAGCACTGTGATAACTATATCGCAGTGCTTTTTGAATTTTATTGAGGAGGTACGTGAGATGCAGTCAAGTCTGATTGGAAAGATCGAGAAAGCCCGCCGGTACGCTCAGGAGACCGACCGTATCACCTTCACCGAGTTCACCGTGAAATTCAGAGGTGAACATGATATATATACCACCAGTCTAAAAGATGGGAAATGGAATTGCACTTGCTCCTTTTTTTCTACCTGGAGAACTTGCAGTCATAGTATGGCGTTAGAAAAAATATTGGGTGACATGCTGCCCGCAGATGCTCTGAGCAGTTCTCATATCAACATAATCCCATAGGGTACTGAAGAAAAATACAAGAGATATATCGCCGCAATTTAACTATTGCCGGTATATCTCTTGATACATTTTATGGCCTCGCCCGCCACAAACAGCGACCCCGTAACACATACCAGATCTTCTTTCCCCGCCAGCGATTTTGCCTCAATTAAAGCCTGCTGAATAGTCCCTGCAACTCGCGCTTTGATTCCGTACTTGATTAACTCCTGCGCCAGCACTTCAGGTGGGGTTGATCTGGGATTATCAGCCCTGGTAGCGATAACTTCACTGAATAACGGGACCAGCTCTTTAATCAGCCCGGAAATGTCCTTGTCATTAGAGACTCCGATTACCAGGATTGCCCGGACGGGCTTAAAAAAATGCTCCAGAGCTTCTATAAGTCTGCGGGCGGCTCCCGGATTATGTGCTCCGTCGACAATAGTCAGGGGCTGCCGGCTGACGATCTGCATCCGCCCGGGGAAATCCACTCCGGCCAGTCCCTTCAGTATTGCTTCTTTGCTGATACGGTACCCTCTTTCTATCAGGACTTCCAGCGCAGCCACCGCTGCCGCAGCATTATCCATCTGAAAATCTCCCAGTAGAGGGATGGAGACCCGGTAATTATCCAGCCGTCCTTTGATCTCCAGTTCCTGGCGTTCCTGGTCCTGATAGAGGCTTTTTCGCGTTACCTCCCGGGCGACCCTGATCAGCTTCACTTTTTTGTCCAGACAGGTCTGCCGGATGACTGCCTCCGCTTCTTCCATTTGTGGGTGGGATACTACCGTGCAGCCGGGCTTGATGATGCCGCATTTTTCGCCGGCGATCTGGGCCAGGGTATTTCCCAGGACTTCAGTGTGGTCGTAATTTATTGAGGTCAGCAGGCAGACTTCCGGGGAAATAACGTTTGTAGCGTCAAAACGGCCTCCCATCCCGACCTCCATTACCTGGAATTCACAACCTTTCTCAGCAAAATATGTAAGGCCCAGAATGGTCAATATCTCGAATACCGTCAAACGCCCGTAGGCTGCCTCCCGGTTAACGGCCTCGATTACGGGTCGAAGGCGAGTCATGACATCTGCTACTTCTGCTTCCGTGATTATCCTGCCGTTTACCGCAATTCTTTCCCGCATGGTTATAAGATGTGGCGAAGTATAGAGTCCGGTTCTGTATCCTACGACAGTTAAAACGGAGGCCAGCATCGCTGCCGTGCTGCCCTTGCCGTTAGTGCCGGTGATATGCAGAGATCTGGCTTTTAAGTTCGGATTACCGGTCAATTCCAGGACCTGAAAGACCCTCCGCAGATCATAATTGGCCTGAGCATGAGGTACCCGGGGTACCGCCTCGTAATTGGTATGGCCGAAGATATAATCGACTGCTTCCGTATAGTCCATATTTATCTTCATTCTATCACTTGACGCACAGCAACCGCCAATGTATCATCAGCTTAAAGCAGTCCATCGAAGGACCCGGAGGTATTCATGAGTTTCCTGGAAAAGCTGCAAAAGGCTTCACGAAAGAATCAGAGCCTGGTCTGCATCGGCCTGGATCCGGACCCCAAACTGATGCCTGAAGGTGTAGGAGTCAGCGAGTTTAACAGGGCTATTATCGAAGCTACATCCGACCTGGTTTGTGCCTATAAGCCCAATTTCGCTTTCTACGAGGCATTGGGGCGCGCGGGGATGGAAGCCCTGGAACGTACCTTAAAAAGTATCCCCTCCGACGTCCCGGTTATTGCAGATGCCAAGCGGGGAGATATCGGGAATACCTCTAAAGCCTATGCGAGAGCGGTATTCGATGTTCTGGGCTTCGATGCTGTCACCGTTAATCCGTACCTGGGTTTCGATGCTATCGATCCCTTTCTCCAGTATAAAGAAAAGGGGACCATCCTTCTTTGCCGCACATCGAACGCCGGCGCCGCAGATTTTCAATCACTCCGCTGTGAAACTCCCCAGGGCCTCCGCCCGCTGTACGAGATTGTTGCAGACAAGGCCCGGCAGTGGAACACTAACGGCAATATCGGTCTGGTTGTTGGCGCTACCTATCCGGAAGAATTGAAGACGATACGCTGCCAGCACCCGGACATGCCGATTTTGATTCCTGGGGTCGGGGCGCAGGGTGGGGATGTGGCCTTGACTGTTAAATATGGAGTCAGCCCGCAGGGTGATCTGGCTATTATCAACTCTTCCCGCCAGATTCTCTATGCTTCCAGGGGAGCGGACTTTGCTGAAGCCGCCCGTCGGGCCGCTTCGGCTTTACGGGATGAAATCAACCGGCATCGAACAGGAAACCCGGAAAAGCAGTAAATAGATGGCAATACTGGAATTAAGGTTGGGGGATATCCTGCATTTGAAAAAGCCGCACCCTTGCGGAAGCTATGATTGGGTCGTGGTGCGCCTGGGGGCGGATATCGGCATCAAATGTGTACAGTGCCAGCATATCGTTTTACTGGCCAGGCCGGTGTTGGAGCGCCGCATCAAAGCGTTCGTAGCCAGGGGCAAAAAAGAAGGCTGAACATCTGGGATTAAACTGCAGATATAGCCTCCCGGACTACCTGTAGCAGCTCCTCTCCAGGTTCCTTTCCGGACTCAATCAGTGATTGGCTCACTCTGGCAAGAATGTAGACTTTTATCTCCGGCTCATGGATAAGCGCACTCAGCCGCAGCGATTGTATAAAATCTCCGGCTGCAGCCAGGTCTTCCGCAGGTGTGCCCAGCCCTGCGGTCCTGACATTGGTTTCCTGCACTATTTTCCTGATCCATGAAACCGCTTCATCTGCTTTTTCTTTCTTCTTTAACCCGCTATAAAGAAGGGCCAGGTTCCCCAGCATGTGAAGGAGTGTCCGATTGTCAGTTAACCGGCTGCAGAGGTGGAAAGCCCTGTCCGCCTGCTCCAGGGCTTCTTCGGATGCCCCCAATTCATCCCGGAGACCGGCTATCTCGATGAAGCGGGCGATTTTATCTTTATTGTCCTCGATCTCTTCGGCGCTGGCCTGCGCCCGGTCCAGGACTTCTCCGGTGTGTGAGGTTTTCCCCAGACCTGCCAGTCGGCGGGCGATCTCGATTAAATCCCCGGACCGCGGGAAAGCCTCTTCTTCCTCATCGACTATTCCCAGGGCAGTGGACAGAATCTCCTCAGCGCGGGGCTGGTCCTCCAGATCAGTCCAGACATCGGCCATTCTGATGAGAAAATAAGGCTTGCCGACCGGATCTATGCGGTCTACCGCATGGAGGGCCTCTTCCAGCACCTGCCGGGCTTTTCCAATATTATCAATGTCAGAATACACCTGAGCAGCAGCCAGGAAACGTTCAGCCCTGATCCAGTTATCTTCCAGCTTCCTGGAGACCTGTACTGCCTCCTCTGCCATCTCACCGGATTTATCCATTTGCCCGATATCGGCATAGATAGAGGCAATATCGACCAGCTCGCAGGCCGTATCAACGCCGCTTTCCGGATTGGTAACCAGATTGTGAAGCCTGGATAAGACCACTTCGGCATCATCGGCCATGCCGGCTGCGGCATATTCCGAGGCTATTTGCAGCAATGCTCCGGACTGCTGGGCAGGGGTTTCTGTCGCCTGTGCCAGTAAAACAGCTCTTTTAAATAAATCAGCAGCCTGTACCCGGTCTCCGGCGGCGGCGTATACCACGGCAATTCCGGCCAACTGCCTGGATTTCTCTTCGGGTTTGAGGGGGCCCGCGGCCTGAAGAGCTGCCTGGAGACATTCCATGCTCCTGGACTTCTTCCCTGATTCAAGAAACGCTCTGGCGATATCAACATAACCCTGGCATCTGCCCAGCGGTCGCTGTATTTTAGGCGCTTCTTGCAGCGCATACTCCAGCAATCTGTCAACGACTTCGGACAATCCGGTCCCTCCCATCGGTGAAATTTAATATTATATTCCAATTATATTATCATAACATCTTGCCGGGTTTTGTATTCCGGTCAGTCTCAGGACAGTATGTATAGTCCTGGCTGGGCCGCCTCTGCGGGATATGGTGTCAGGCGCTCCAAAGATGACCTGGAATAATTCAGGCATCTTCGGGAGAAGCCCGCTGCCTGACTTTCCGTAAAATCAGGGTCAATATCAGTCCGAGAAGGCACATACCGCTGATGGTCCAGAAGCCGGAACTGAAATTGCCCGTGGAGTCTTTCAGCGCTCCGAGAATGTAGACCATGGAAAACCCTCCCAGACTGGCGAAGAAATTGCCGAAGCCGCTGGTTATGCCTGCCCGGCGTAATCCCAGCGCTTCAATGGGAACAGTAAATAACGGCCCAAAATATATATTCAGGAACATGGCATTGACAGCCACCAGAACTACCAGGAAGAAGATTTGACTGGTGACAACCAGTAATGCCGACGTGACGCTTAATACCAGGAGCGCCGATCCTATGACCAGAAGAGGATTCTTTAACCGGTCGGAGATATAACCTCCGATGACAACCGATGGCGCCATCAGAACAGATTGAACTGCAATAAGGATGCCGGTCACGGGTAAAGATAAGTCTTTTTCATTGACCAGGAGGCTCGGCAGCCAGTAGGTTACTCCTCCCATGACACCAAATCTGATAAACTGGATGGCTCCGCAGATCTGCATGATAGGATAACGAAAGAGGTTCATGATATCTTTCACGCTTACTTTCCGACGCTCAATAGCGGCAGGAGAGTCTTTACCGTATTTGGCCAGGAAAAAGACTGCCACCAGACCCAGGGAAGCAATACTGATGAAAGCAACACGCCAGTCAAACGCGGTTGCTATCCATGGTCCAACCAGACTGAAAAACACATTGCCGGTGGCTCCGCCGACCAGATACAGACCGGTAGCGGTAGCTCTCCGTTCCGGAGGAAACCATCCGGTTATCAATGCCATTCCGGGACTGAAGAGCAGGGCGCGGAAAAATCCGGCCGCGATCTGATTGGCCAGGGCTTGCCAGTAATTCATTACCAGCCCCAGGGTCAGCGAAAGGACCGTGGCGCCCAGGATCCCGATCACAAACAGGCGCTTGGGACTGAGCCGGTCTGCCAGATAACCTGATGGAATCTGCATGAAGGCGTATACCAGGGTGGTAGCCGCAGCCAGGCTGCCTCCCTGGGTGAAGGATAACCCGAGGTCCTGGCGGATCAGTGGTAACAGGAGCGCCAGCCCGCCTATCGAAAGAGCCTGAAAACTCTGGCAAAAAACAGTCAGGGAGATGGTAATAGTGCGGTTTCTTTTATTATAAACGCCTTGAGAATCGGATGTATTCATAATTATCAGAGGAGAATAGTTCTCCCCCTTCCTTTACCTGTCACGTAGAAGCAGGTGCTTTATTTCCCCTGCACGAATAACGAAGTATTCCGGGTCACGCTTTTACCATTCAGGTCGGCTTTGACCACTACCAGCCAGCTTCCCGTGGGAACATTGGAACCGACTGTCCAGGTCCAGGAAACATTGCCATCGTTGTCAGCTTTTCTGGGGGATAAAGCGCCGTACATACTTGTGATTGGCCCCGAATCGTAATAAACCGTGATCTCGCACCAGGCTCCCGGTGCTGTCCTGGCGGACAATGTCGCCTTTTCACCGGCATTTACAGGTGAGGTAAAAGGAACGATATCCAGAGTAATATCACCCGGAGGCGTTGGAACCGGGGAAGGGGTCGGGGAGGGCAGCGTTTTTGTCGTACTGGGGATCACAGTTAAGTCCGAACCGTCAGAGGTGCAAACTACGTCGCCGTTAAGATCAGTGCGGTAAATAATGGTTCCGGCTTTATTCAGTTTGTCCAGGGTTTCCTGATGAGGAAGGTTGTAAGGGTTGCCCGAGCCTGCGAAGATGACTGCATACCTGGGAGCAACCTCTTTCAGAAAGTCCGCTGAGGTTGCCCTGGCGCTGCCGTGACAGCCTGCTTTCAGGACATCCGATTTCAGATCAAAACCTTTGTCCAGCATTTCCTTTTCGGAATGCTCATCGGCATCGCCGGTAAAGAGAAATGAGGTCTCGCCGTATGTCATTTTGATCACAATGGAGAAGCCGCCCAGGTCCGGATAACTACTTCCGTTGGGGGCAAGAATGTCGCATTTAACCTCATTTCCCAGGGTAAAGCTGTCTCCGGTAATGGGGTCAGTCACAGTAAGCCCTTTGCTATTCATGGCGTTAAGAACATCCCTGGATGCCTTGGTAGTGCCCAATATGGCAGGCATATAGATAGTTTCTATATCGAAATTATCGATCACAGAATCCAATCCGCCGATATGCTCATCTTGCGGACAGGTGCCTATAGCCACATCGAATTTATTGATCCCGATATCCTTTATCTTTGAGATCAATGATGCGGCTGTGGAATCACTGCCGGCATCAATGAGCATGGCATTTGGTCCGTATTGAACAATGGTACAATCAGCCTGGCCGAGATCGATGAAAGTAACCTTTAAGGATGAAGGGGAAGGTGAAGTCTCTGATACACCTGGCTGAGTTGGACCTGGCGAGGTGGTCGGAGCAGGCATAGTGGTTTCAGCAGTCGGAGTTGGCGGTGCTATCGTAGCGGCTGGCGAAGAAGTAGAAACAGGGCCGGGCATTGCAGAAGTCGGCGTCTGACTGAAACCGGGGCTCGGCGGCAGTGATGTAACGGGTGCTGCCTGCTGGCAGCCGATTGAAAAAATGAGAGAAAGAACCAGCAGCGAAGCGATCAGAAAACTGGATAATTTCATATTTTACCTGCTAATTCGAGTAAAGTATGCTACCTAATCTTACCCCCTAACTAAATAATATTCAATATTAAATTTTATT
>CAZELW010000015.1:6076-14212 GCA_964513135.1 uncultured Dehalococcoidales bacterium | reverse complement strand
TTAATCAATGCCAGTCCGGACAACTACCGAGGCCTCCTGGCTTCCACCGCCCAGGTGCCGGATACACTGGCAGCCAGCTATGAAGTCCCTGTTTTCCCCGAGGTCCGGCTGCCTTCCCAGGAGGAACTGAGCCTGCTGCTGGACTGGATGAAATCCAAGGATATGCTGAATACAGACATTCCTTATGAAAAGATAGTGGATACCCGATTTTTTGAATAAGGCAGTCACATGGTAGTTAAAAGGGTCCCGCTGCGCGAGGAGCCGATCAGCGGAGCAGATACGGTAGAGCTGTATGATGAATACGCCCGGCGGTATATGCTGCCGGAATACCGTTACTTTGTCCGTAAAATCCTCCGCCGGGGCATCAGAAGCGGCCGCGTGCTGGATATCGGCACCGGCAGCGGCCGCCTGGCAATCGAACTGGCCAAAGCCCGGGGCGTTAATTTTGAGATCACCGGGCTCGACATTTCTCCCGAAATGCTGAAAAAGGCCTCCGAGAACGCCCGCGAAGCAGGAGTGGAGGACCGGGTCAAATTCGTCCCCGGCTCAGCAGCGGAACTGCCTTTTCCGGACAGGCATTTCGACCTGGTGATAAGCTATGCCTCGCTGCACCACTGGGAGAAACCGGTGGCAGTGCTGGATGAAGCCTACAGGGTAACCGCTAATAACGGGGCCATCATTATCAGAGATAACCGCCGGGTGACAGGCAACTGCTTCTGGGACCTGGTGGTGCGGACCTTTTTATGTTTTGTGAAAAAGACCCAGCGCCATCTCTGGCCAAGATCTATTCTGGCGAGCTACACCATCCCGGAAGTCAAGGAATTACTCAGCCGTTCGAAGATACGCAATTACCGCGTCAGCACTGACTACGTGGGGCTCGATATTTGCATTGAAGCATTCAGAGGCGATTAAGCGTCCACCCTCCGATCCGGAATTGCAGCCTGCCCGGGCAAGCTGAACGCTCCCGAAGCCATCATTCCCGGATGTACCGCCCTGATCACGTGAAAGATTGGCGGTTTTAGAAAACGTGAGCAATCTCCTCTTTCCAGATAACGGTATCCGTCATCGTCACTGCGGTATACGGCTCGGCCAGATTGTTTTCAATAAGCGGCAACATCGATTTCCGAATAATCGATTGATCCCAGGCATCCCAGTCTTCCTTAGTTTGCCAGGTGCTGATCACAACCACGTGGCAGGGATCGTCGGCATCCACAAGCGTATCACCACAAATGAAGCCATGATGTCTCCGGGCTTCGGCGCGAACAGCTTTGATGCCTTCAATAAGCTGACTGGTGCATTCTTCATTTTTGGTCCGGTGTTCCAATACTACTCTAATCATCCTGGCCACTCTCCTTTTCTTTTTATTAAACCGGCGATATGAACAGGAGGTCATCTATACATATAATGTATATGCATAATAGATATACGTCTATGATGAATATCACAATGTGATAATAATCATACAAAGGGAAGCAGCATAGATACCCTTCCAGAAAAAGCAGTCGGGTTTAAAAGACGGCGGGCATGCTTTACAGGGTATTAGCTTTCTCCGGGATAATGAAAGCTAAAGGAACCAGAAGCAGGAGCAATAGCGCGAAAGCCAATGAAATTACTTCCATGCCTGCGGCCTTATCCGTGAAATGACTTAAAATGACCACGACTACCGCCGTGCCGAAAACCCCTCCAGTAACCCGGAACATCCCCCGCATACCGGTTACCGCCGCTATCTTCTCCGGCAGCAGGTCCAGGACCGCATTAGTAGCCGCCGGATTAACGATACCCATTCCGATTCCTCCCAGCATTACGATTGCCGCCAGCAGCACCTGGTTCTGGACTACGCGGCCAAACCAGACCACATCAGAATAGCCCTGGCTCAATAAGAAAAAGCTGATTGACATGATCACGGCGCCGCAAATCATCGGCAGCCGGTAGCGGAGCCTGGTGATCAACAGGCTGGTAATGGCGGCCATTACCATTACCGCAACCGCCCGGGGAGTAAGCATCAGTCCGCTTTCACCGGCTGTCATACCATAAGCTGCGATGGCATAAAAAGGGATAAAAGCAAACATTCCCAGGACAGTTGCGCCGTAAATAAAATTATAGAGGTTGGCGGCCAGGAATTCCTTCCGCCGCAGCAACTGTAAATCGATTACAGGATGGTCAGTCCGGCTTTCCTGACGGATAAAAAAGACCATCAGAACAGCTCCCAGGACAAATAAAGCCCAGGTCAGTCCGCTGATCTTTTCAGGATTATTCGCCCAGGCGGTCATGGCGAACAGAAAGGCCAGCACACCACCACTGAATAGTCCGGCACCGGCCAGGTCAATACGGCGGCTGTCCGGACTGGAGACGCCCCTGGGAAACACCAGCGTGCCCAGGACAATCAGCAGTATTCCGAAAGGGATGTTGATGAAGAAAATCCAGTGCCAGGACAGGTGATCAAGGATAAATCCACCCACGTTCGGCCCGATCATTCCCCCGATAGGAAAAATACTGGCAAAGAGCCCAATGGCGCTCGTCCGGCGCTTTCCGAAAGCATCGCTGATTATCCCTGTCGCGGAGGGCAGAAAAGCGCCGCCGCCCAGTCCCTGGAGTATCCGGAAAAAGATCAACCAGTAGATATTCGGAGCAAAACCGGCTGCCAGGGAACTCAGGGTAAAAAGCGCTGCCGCCAAGAGGAACAGCCGCTTCCGTCCCAGGTCGTCGCTGAGCTTGCCGGCGATCGGCATAACGACGCTCTGGGCAAACTGCGAACCGGTCACGACCCATCCGGCATAGGCCAGGTTGGTATCGAAGACATCGAGAAAGAACGGCAAGGCAACATGCATGACGGTGATATCAATCGAAGACATCAGAAGGGCCAGGCTGACTATGGCAAAGGTGAGGAAAGCCCGGTTCCGGGTAACCCCCAGGCCGTACCCGGTATCGCTGCTGTTAGATAAACTCCGGGAATCGGTACCTGTCATTCTTTATAATAATTCTCAACTGCCCCGGCAAAAAGAGCAAAACCTCGCTCTATAGCAGAGAGATCTTCCTCGCTTATATCCTTCAATATAGCGGCTATCTGGACAGCCCTTTGCTGGCGAAGATTGTCGATCAGGGCTTTTCCTCTAGGGGTAAGCTGAAGGATCAACATCCTGCGGTCTTCCTGGTTTTCAGTACGGCTCACGAGATCCCTTTCCACCAGACGGTCAACAATCCCGGTTACATTCGAAGGGGTCACTTTGAGAGCATTGGCCAGTTTGCGAAAGTTTACTTTTCCGGCGTCAGCAATAAAAAAGAGGCTTTTTACCTGAGCGATCGTCAGGCTCAGCCCCATCCATACATCAGGATTATTCTGGGACAGCGCCCGATTAATCTGTCGCTGGCGGCGGACGATTTCCTGTATCAACTCTGTTTTCTTCATATTCCAAACTCCCTTTAACCCCCATACAGGTAGTTTCGGCGGAAGCCAGGGCATAAAAGCAGGCTACTACACAATCAGTTGACTCATCTTACGTCGATAGTAAAGCCAGGGCCGAACCACCTACGGCCTGTGCAAGATATGAGTGTAATCGGGGCTCAGCCGGCCCCCCGGCCATTGACCGTTGATGTTAGAACTTACTTAAGCCGTACATGAGTTAGTTAATAGAACGTTAACTATTATTGATATATTGATATTTTATCGGGCTCTGCTTGAACATGTCAATGCAGAGTATAGACTAAACAGCTTACAGACTATTGACCCATACCATGGATGCTGCTACACTTCAAAATAATTGAAGCGTTCTGTTCCTACCCGGGGAAGCCGGCATCCGGGGAGGTGGAGCAACCGACTGTCTGCCGGAAAAGTTTTTATTCCTTCTATCACCCCGGAAGAGGGCGCGGCCCGCCGAAGGACATCAGGGCAGCGGTGTATATAGTAGACGGTATTAGTCCCCCCACCGGCACGGCCGTGACAGGGAAGCCGGGCCTCCGGAAAGACAGGGCAAAGAAGTCCGGCTATCAGTCCACGCGCCGCATCGTCGGTATAGTCTTGAAAAAAAATAGAGGACACAGCATATGAAGATAGTTAGCGTCAGCCAGATGCAAAAAGCTGAACGAGATTGTGCGCAATACGGGATTTCTCTTGACCAGCTTATGGAGAACGCCGGGAGGGCCGTAGCCGAAGAAATCAGGGAGACAATCGGGGCACTGCCGGAACAAAATATTCTGATTCTGGTGGGACCGGGCAATAACGGCGGGGATGGACTCGTAGCCGCCCGCTATCTCCATGACTGGAAGGCGCGCAAAGTCATGATCATGCTCTGCGGCAGCCGGCCTGAAGGAGACCCCAACCTGAGAGCAGCCATCAGAGGCTCCGTTCTAATCCGACAGCTAACCGGAGACTCGGAATTCGCTATCCTGGAGCAATGGCTGGAGGAGGCCACCGTAGTCCTGGATGCCATCTTCGGTACCGGCAAAAGCCGTCCCCTTTCCGGCATTTATGCCCGAGTCCTGGAATCGGTCCGGATTGCCCGGGACCGTCGACCCGACCAGCAGCTTATTGCCCTGGACCTGCCGTCCGGGCTGGATGCGGACACCGGGGCAGTCGATCCGGCGACGCCTTTCTTTGACCGTACAATCACCCTTGGTTTCCCCAAGGCAGGTCTATTTAACCTCCCCGGGGCGGAGAGGGCGGGGAATATCACCGTGGTCGATATCGGCATTCCCCAACAGGTAGCAGATTATGTAAACACAGAACTGCTCACCGCAGAATGGGCAGGCCGGACTCTACCTAAAAGACCTCTGATATCCCATAAAGGGACCTACGGCAAGATACTGTCCCTGGTGGGTTCGGTCAACTATATCGGCGCAGCTTACCTGTCCTGCGCCGGCAGTATTCGGACCGGAGCCGGACTGAGTACCCTGGCAATTGCCGACAGCCTGCTGCCGGTCCTGGCTGCAAAACTGACAGAGGTCACTTTTTTACCTCTGCCGTCATCAGGAGGCATCCTGTTATCCAATGAAGCGGTGGATATAATACAGCAGCAGTTGCCCAAGTATGAAGTCCTGCTGATAGGGTGCGGCATCGGGCAAAGTCCGGCAGTGCAGGCGGTGGTCAAAGAATTACTCTTTGAACCCCGGGAGAAACCACCGAGGGTAGTCCTTGATGCAGACGGTCTGGCTGTACTGCTGAACACCTCCGAGTGGTGGAAGGCATGGAAAGATGAGGCAGTGCTAACGCCTCACGCCGGCGAAATGTCCCGGCTGCTGGGCAAACCCATTGAGGAGATACAGGCTAACAGGGCAGAGACCGCCCGTGAAGCCGCCGCCAAATGGAATAAAATCGTAGTATTCAAAGGGGCCTATACAGTGATCGCTTCTCCCGGAGGACAGGTCTGCATCAGCCCGTTTGCCAATCCGGGCCTGGCTTCGGCAGGCACGGGGGACGTCCTGGCGGGGGTCATCTCCGGAATGCTGGCCCAGGGCTTATCACCGTTCGATGCCGCCTCCTGCGGAGTTTTCCTGCACGGATTAGCCGGCGAAATGGTGAGGTCGGAAATGGGAGATGCCGGAATGCTGGCCAGCGACCTGCTGCCCGTCTTACCGAAAGCCATTAGACAATTAAAATGCATTTAACTTACAATATTACTATAGCTCTTCCTTGAGAGAAGAGCCTGCCCCACGACCGTTATATGATACGGGGCCAGGTGAGGGCGCTTAAAAATCCCTAGCCTGCATCTCTCCCCTGGAGAGAGAAATGGTCAGTTTGAATAGTACCGACAATAGAGGTGAAATATGCTCCTGGCAGTTGATGTCGGCAATACCGGCATGGGTTTAGGCCTGTTTGAAGGCGATGAAATGATCATATCATGGCGCATGGCCACCAGCATTTCCCGGATGCCGGATGAATACGCATCTCTCTTGTTCCCGCTGTTACATCATGAAGGGATCAAAACTTCGGACATTACAGATGTCTGCATCTGCTCCGTAGTGCCGCCGATGGTAGTCACACTGGAGGGGTTGTTTGAACGCTATTTTAATATTAAACCCCTGGTGGTAGGCGCCGGCACGAAGACCGGCGTCCGCATTCGCATGGACAATCCCCGTGAAGTAGGACCTGACCGGATCGTTCACAGCGCCGCCGCGCACCAACTCTACGGCGGGCCGCTGATTATCGTGGATATGGGGACAGCCACCACCTTCGATGTTGTTTCCAGGGACGGAGAGTACCGGGGCGGCGCCATCGCTCCAGGCTTTCAGACTGCTGCTGAAGCCCTGTTCTCCCGTACCGCGATGCTGCCGCGGGTAAAACTGGCGCGTCCCCCGAAGGCCATCGGTACCAATACTATTGCCGCCATGCAGTCCGGGATCGTCTTCGGTTATGTCAGCCTTATCGAAGGAGTGGTCTCCCGAATCCAGAAAGAGCTGCCGGAGAAAGCCCGGGTCATCCTGACCGGAGGCTACCTGGATATCATTGCCAAGGAGACCAATATTGTAGATATTGTAAATCCCAATTTGATTTTTATCGGGCTGAGACTGGTCTACGAAATGAATACAGCCTGATATGGAGCACCTATGTTGACCAATAAAACAATAGTATTAGGAGTTACCGGTGGAATCGCCGCTTACAAGGCAGCCGACCTGGCCAGCAAACTAACCCAGGCCGGCGCTAAAGTCAGAGTAATCATGACCCGAAATGCCCAGGAATTCATTACTCCGCTGACTTTCGAGGCGATCACCACCAATGCCGTGATCACGGATATGTTCCAGACCACCGCCGAGCACCGCATTAACCACATTGCCCTCTCGGAAATAGCGGATACGATAGTGATCGCTCCGGCCACCGCCAATGTGATCGCAAAAATCGCCAGCGGTCTGGCCGACGATATGCTTACCACTACAGTCCTGGCTACCCGTGCCCCGGTTATCATCGTTCCAGCCATGCATACCGCCATGTGGGAAAACCAGGCAACACGGGAAAATATCGCCAGGCTGAGAGGGCGTGGTTTTCACATTATTGAACCGGCGAGCGGCCGGCTGGCTTCCGGGGGCTACGGCGCCGGACGGTTCCCGGAGACAGAGGTCATTACAGGCAATATCAAAAAAATACTGGGCAGAAACGGTGATCTATCCGGCAAGCACATCACTGTCACCGCAGGCGGGACGCAGGAACCCATCGACCCCGTCCGCGTCATTACCAACCGTTCATCAGGCAAAATGGGCTATGCCATTGCGGAAGCCGCCCGGGACAGGGGAGCCGAAGTCAGCCTGATAACTACGCCGACTGCTCTCGCCAGGCCAGTAGGAGTAGAGGTAGTCCAGGTGGAGACCGCCGCCCAGATGAAAGAAGCTGTAGAGAAAGCGGTTGCCCGGACTGACGCACTGATCATGGCTGCCGCAGTCGCCGATTACCAGGTTGCCGAAATAGCGGAAAACAAGATCAAGAAAGAGAAGGGAGGCCTGACTCTGGACCTTATCAACACTCCCGATATTTTATCCGAGGTAAACGGCAATTTCCTCAAGATAGGTTTTGCGGCCGAAAGCCAGGACCTGATCGCCAACGCTCGCAAAAAGGTAAAGTCCAAAAATCTCGATCTGATTGCGGCCAACAACATAACCGAGGAACACAGCGGCTTCGGCACCGACACCAATAAAGTGGTACTTATCGGCAAGGACGGGACGCCGGAAGACATGCCGCTGACAACCAAACGGGAGGTAGCTGAACGTATTCTGGACAGAGTGGTCAGGCTGTTCAAAGAAGGAGCCGGACCGACGCAGGACCGCTTCCGCCCGGCCTGAATCTCCCCTGGTGCAGAAAGAGAAAGCCCTGCCTGTCCATACCTCCGTATAATGTAATTGCGAGATATCATTCTCCTGTGACTCTGAAGGAGCCTTTTGACTTCGCTGCCGCGAACAGTAAAATTACTGTACGGTCTGCAGTGGTGTTACAGGGAATAGATTGAACAATAAGACTAAATAAAGGAAACAAAAATGTCAGATTCAACCGGTGCACAATTCGATATGGCGAAAGCCTATGAGCCCGGCAAGGTAGAAGATAAGTGGTACCAGTTCTGGATGGAAAGGGACTATTTCAAACCTGCTATAGACCCGCAGAAAAAACCCTTCACCATCATCAAGATCGGAAGAGCACACGTCTGAACTCCAGTCACC
>CAZELW010000015.1:0-6066 GCA_964513135.1 uncultured Dehalococcoidales bacterium | reverse complement strand
CATCATCATGCCGCCCCCCAATGTCACCGGCGAGCTGCATATCGGACACGCTTTAACCGCCGCCATCGAGGACATTATGGTGCGCTGGCACCGCATGAAAGGCGACCCCACACTCTGGGTCCCAGGGGTCGACCATTCCGGAATTGCCGCACAGGTAGTAGTGGAAAGAATGCTAGCCAAAGAGAAGACCAACCGCTACCAGTTAGGCCGCGAGAAATTCGACCAGCGCATGAAAGACTGGGCTTCGCAGGCCCGGAAATCCATCACCAACCAGCATATGAAGCTGGGGGTTTCCTGCGACTGGAGCCGGGAATGCTATACCCTGGACCCCGGGCCCAGCCTGGCAGTACGGACAACTTTTTACCGGCTGTACCAGAAAGGCCTGATATACCGCGGCGAAAGGATAGCCAACTGGTGTCCGCGCTGCTCAACCGTCCTTTCCGACCTGGAAGTAGACCATAAGGACGAGGGGGGCAATCTCTGGTACATCCGCTATCCGCTGGAAGACGGCAAGGACTATATCACCGTCGCCACCACCCGTCCCGAGACCATGCTGGGCGATACAGCGGTAGCTGTCAACCCGAATGATCCCCGTTTCAGGGAATGGGTCGGGCTGAACCTGGTTCTCCCATTTGTCAACCGGACAATTCCGATTGTGGCGGATGAGGCCATCGATCCGGAATTCGGCACCGGCGCCGTTAAGGTAACGCCAGCCCATGACCCGGTCGATTTTGAAATCGCTCAGAGGCACAAGCTGCCGCTGATAAACATCCTGAACCCGGACGCCACCATGAATGAAAATGCCGGACCGTATAACGGCATGGACCGTTTTGAATGCCGCCAAAAAATCGTTGAGGACCTGAAAAATGAGGGACTGATGGACCGCATCGAGCCCTACTCACATGCCATCGGGCACTGTCAACGCTGCCAGACCATTATCGAGCCGATCGCCAGCAAACAGTGGTTTGTGAAAATGGAACCGCTGGCCCGGCCCGCCATTCAGGCTGTAAATGAAGGGCGGATCAAGATCATCCCGGAGCGCTTTAACAAGGTCTATCTGAACTGGATGGAGAACATCCGCGACTGGTGCATCAGCCGGCAGTTGTGGTGGGGCCACCGCATCCCGGTCTGGTACTGCCGGGACTGTGGAGATATGGTTGTAAGCATCGAAGACCCCACGTTCTGCCACTGCGGATCGCAAAATATCGAGCAGGACAAAGACGTCCTGGACACCTGGTTCAGCTCCGCTCTTTGGCCGCACTGCACCCTCGGCTGGCCGCAGGAGACCGAAGACCTGAAATATTTCTACCCTACCTCCGTGATGGAGACCGGCTACGATATCCTTTTCTTCTGGGTAGCCCGAATGATAATGATGGGCATCGAAAATATCGGAGAGATCCCATTTCATACCGTTTATCTGCACGGGCTGGTGCGGGATGAAAAGGGAGAGAAGATGAGCAAGGTCAAGGGCAACGTACTTAACCCGCTGGACGCCATTCGGGAATACGGCACGGATGCGCTGCGCTTTGCGCTGTCCACCGGGACCTCGCCGGGCAACGACATGAAGATGTCTGCCGGCCGACTGGAGTCCAGCCGCAACTTCGCCAACAAGATCTGGAATGCCTCCCGTTTCGTAATCAAGAGCATCGACCCCGATACAGCGGCGGCACAGATTGAAAAAGGAAAATTGACGGTTGAGGACCGGTGGATTCTGAGCCGGATGAACCGTATTATCATCAATTCGGTCAAGCTCATGGATGACTACCAGTTCGGCGAAGCCCAGAGACAGATATACGATTTCCTCTGGAATGAATTCTGCGACTGGTATATCGAAATCGCCAAGATCCGCTTGAAAGACGAGACCGCCGCTTCGCCGGTACCGGTATTGACTCACGTTCTGGAGACTTCTCTGCGCCTTTTGCATCCCTATATGCCTTTTATTACCGAGGAACTCTGGCAGACCCTGAAATCCAGACTACCCGCCGGAAACACCTGGAAGGAATCGATCATGATTGCGCCCTATCCGGGTGGAGATGAAAGCGCCATCGATCCCCAGGCAGAGCGCATCGTGGAGTCGGTCATTGAAATCGTTCATTCCATACGCAACGCCCGGGCAGAGCGCAAAGTGGAAAGCAATAAATGGATTGAAGCCAGGGTCTTTGCCGGCGACATGGAAGCCGATTTGAGGCCTTACCGACCGGTAATCGAGACACTGGCCCAGACCAGGCCGCTGGAGATAATAAATGCGCATCACCAGGGTGTCTCGGACGATAACGACCTGGTAATGGTGCTGAAAGACAGCGAGGTAGTCATACCGCTGGCCAGCATGGTAGACATAGCAGCCGAGAAGGCCAGGATACAAAATGAGATGGCTGAGGTCAAGGCCAACGTCGAGCGCCTGGAGGCCCGCCTGAACGACCAGGCTTTCATCAACAAAGCGCCGGCGGCGGTGGTGCAGAAAGAGCGCGATAGGCTGAGTATCAGCCAGGACAGGCTCCAGAGATTGAAGCAGCAACTGGAGAGGTTCAGGTAAGATCTTAAAATGCTGCTCTGAAAGAATGGTTAATCTTGCCATCTTATATATTGTCCAAAGTATAAGATGCTGGAGGTTTACATGACCTCGTTGGAAAATTTCATTGTCCATTCGAAAGAGAGACTGGCGGAACTAACCAGGTTAAAGCAAGACGGGACTAAAATTGTCGGCTATGTGCCCAATGGCTATATGCCTGAAGAGCTGGTGTATGCCAGCGGCGCAATTCCCGTCGGCCTCGTTCGGGGCGGCGACCACGAGGCCATTACGGCCTCTGAATCCCACCTTTTCCGTTTTCTCGATTCTTTTTGCCGTTCTCAAATTGGTTACCGGGCTCTGGGGAAGGAGCCGCTTTATCAATTGCCGGACTTAATGGTTGTGCCCATTACGGACAGAAACATCAATGCTATCGCCGACAGCTGGGAATTCAGTACTGACGTCGCAGTCTTCAAATATGGTGTACCCCGATATAAGGGCGTCCAGCATGCCTTCGAATATTATGTTGAAGGGTTGAAGCTGCTTAAACAAAGGCTGGAGAAACTGACAGGCTATGAGATCAAGAATAATAAATTAAGAGATGAGATAGAATTATCCAATAAAATCAATCACTACCTGTCAGTTATTAATACGGCCCGGAAAAATCAGCATTCAGGCATCAGCGGCAAGGACTTTATTCGGCTTAACCATGCCAGCTATTACGCCGACAGGCGCGTTTTCCTATCCTCATTGGAATCCATTTTTAAAGAGGTGACGGAGGGCCAATATCTTCAGAAAGCCGGAGCCAGAATCATGCTGGTGGGCTCAACCATGGCTGAAGGAGATAACAAAGTTGTCGATTTAATTGAGCAAGCCGGCGGCAACATTATCATTGAAGAGTTCAGTGAAGGAATCCGGCCTCACATTCCGAATATTGAAACCGACGGCGATCTGATAAGGAATCTGGCCGATGCCTATCTGGAGAAAAGGACTCCACCTGCCGTTTTTCACAACGTCATCAGGGAAAGATTCGACTATTTATTGAAGCTGATCCGGGAATTCCGGATTGATGGTGTGGTCTGGTATTCACTGATGTATCGAGATTGTTACGACCGTGAGGGACTGCTTTTCTCCCAGGTATTAGACAAAGAAGTCGGAATCCCCTTTCTCAAGATAAACTCCGATTATGATGCGGCTGAAACAGGACAAATGCTTACCCGCATTGAGACGTTCATTGAGATAGTGAAGCAGGGGAGGTAGACATGTATTCAGAGTTTTTACGGCTCTGCGGCTTTGATCAGGAAGAGATAGAAAAAGAACAAACCAGAATCGCCAAGACCTTTCAGATATGGGAGATAACAGCCGAAGATGTCAGGCGGGCTGAGGAGAGAATAAAAGCGTATTTTGACCCGGAATTAACCGGAATGTATAAGCTCCGGCGATTATGGATTAAAGAGTTCGTGGACATGACACTGGCGAAAGCGGAAGGGAAAAAAGTAGTCTATTCCTCCTTCCCCTCTATCAGTCAGATTACTGTCGCCATGGCCAATATGTCTGATAAAGTATTCAGTACCGTTCCCGAGCCAATAATTATGACTGTAATGGGACAATATTTCGGCAAGCTGGGACCGATACTGGAACAGGCCGAAAGGTCCTGGCTGCCGCCAGGCCAGGCCCACTGCGCTTTCTTGCAAGCCAGGTTAGCCTGCATACTGGGAGGTAAAGTAGCTCTACCTGATCTCTTAATATCGGTGGGTATTGCCTGCGACCAGGCCGGTAAAACTGATGAGATCGTAGAGTATCTCAAAGGCATACCTGTAGTACATGTCGATAGCTGCAATGACGAGTCTGGATATCAATGGCCTTACCCCGATCCACGGCGTGTCCGCTATCTGGGACAGGAATTAAAAAATGTGGCTGATGTATTCCAGCAGGTTATAGGTCTGGAATTAACTGAAGAAACCATAAATCAGGGTGTTGCCGAATGGAGCCGGCTTAAAACTATTATTGATAAGATCAAGAGTCTCAGGGAAAAATCCGATCCACTACCGATGAGCGAGAAAGATTGGCAAAATGTTTTTGAACTGGGTTCATTATGTTCAGGGAGGTCTGCCAGAGAAGGTCTGGATGCTGTGAATACTCTACTTAAAGAGGTGCAGGCGCGGGTTGACCAGGGTAAAGGGATTCTTCCTAAAGGTGCACCCCGGGTGATTAACTTTTTTGGCAGTTGCAGCGACCCGGCTGTTACCGAGGTGATTGAGAAGGCAGGTTTAGCTTCTGTCACTGGAAGCGGTCCTTCTTCTGCCAGGCGGGAAAAAAGTTCATCCAGTATGTACAAATCCATCTGGGACCAAATTGCGGCCAAAAATTTGAACTCTGCCATGCATGCTTCAGCAACTATAAAAATTGATGAGTTTAAAAAGCAGTGTGAGGGCGGCAGTGTGGACGGACTAATAATTGCAGCTCTGGTCAAGTGCCGGGCTCAGGCTATCCACCCTCGCAAGGCCAAGGAAATCATTGAAAGAGAGTTGGGCGTGCCAGTACTCGCGATTGAGTTTGATAACCTGGACAGCCGGGAATATTCCGCCGAATACTTCAGGTCCAGAGTAGAACCGTTTGCCGAGATGTTAAAAAACAAGAAGAAAATGACTTTAAAGGGCTGAAAATGACCGCGGTAGCTGGAGTTGATATAGGGGCTGGAACTGCCAAAACCGTAATACTGGTTGACCATCGTATTGCATCTTATTCTATACTACCTACCGGGGGTGATTCGGTAGAAGCTACCAGAAAGACCCTCGAGGAAGCTCTAAAAAAGGCTGGGGTCCCATTTAAGAACCTCCGGCAGATTTTTACCACCGGTTATAGCCGCAATATAATCCCTTTTGCCAATAAAACCCTGACCGAGATCACGTGCCATGCCCGAGGGGCCAATTTCCTCGTTACTCAAGCCGGGACTGTCATTGATATCGGCTGTCAGGACAGTAAAGTCATCAGGGTCAACGGTCAGGGCAGGGTAACCAATTTTGTGATGAATGATAAATGTGCCGCCGGAACCGGCCGGTTTATTGAAGTGATCTCTCAGGCGCTGGGATTGAAAATTGATGAGGTCGGGCCGACCGCTCTCACCAGTAAAAATCATTGTGAAATCAGCAGCACCTGTACGGTATTTGCTGAGACGGAAATCATCACTCAACGGGCTCAGGGAAGAAGCCGAGAGGACTTAATCGCCGGAGCTATTCAATCTATCGCCAAAAGAGTCGGTATTATGGCGTCCGGCCTCGGGATAGTTGAAAAAGTAGTGTTTACCGGAGGCGTAGCGAAAAATATCGGTGTTCAAAAAGCTCTTAAGGAAGCTCTGGATGTGGAAATCATCGTTCCTGAAGAACCGCAAATTGTCGGTGCGTTGGGTGCCGCTCTTTTCGCGGCTGATGAATAATATTTCATCCACCAATAGCTTAGCTATTATTTGTAACACAACAAATAAATGCGCCCTGGGTCCGGCACACCCTGATGCTTTGTTGGGGGGAGAATTATGACTAAAGATTGTAACTAATGTCAGG
>CAZELW010000014.1:0-14242 GCA_964513135.1 uncultured Dehalococcoidales bacterium | reverse complement strand
GACTGGTATCCGACTCCATCAGGTTGAGGATATCGCTATGGTATGCCAGATCACGCAAAGTGTTTTCAAAATAAGCCTCAACCGGAGTATTTAAAACTGTACACTGGCCCGGATGCATTGAGACTCGCATACCATTATCTCGAATAAAACGCCCGATTTTCTGGAATTCATCCTGGCAGACATTTTTCCATGAGCCTGAATTAACCGGGCTGGAGCCGAAGGGAATCAGTTTAGATGTAATTCGAAAGAGAGCTATCCCTTGAAGGCAATTCCAATTCAGGATAGCTTCCAGTGCTAAAATATTAGCTCTTGAAACCTCCAGCATTCTGGATTCAGAATAGTTGGCCAACCTGAAAGTCCGGCTGGCTGTCGGCAAATCCGTATTGATTCCCACATAGCCAATTCTAATCATGGGATTAACATCATAGTGTTCGTGCAAATGTATATACTAATAGTTTATGAAAAAGAATGGAAAAATGGGTAATGATTGTTATGTTAAATAGGCATTAAGGAATGAGGCTTCCTCCGGAACCATTTCAAAAAGGCTTGCCAGTTTCAGTCATGAGTATGTTGATATAATGGAAATGGAAGTTGGTTTGAATTGTTACCGGTTGGGTTCCGGATTTACGATATACTACCCAGGGAGGAGGAAATGAAACAACAGGTTAGTACAAAAAAAATTGCAGAGCAAGAGGTCGTTATAACCCGCGATTTCGAGGCTCCTCGCGAAATGGTATGGAAGGCTTTGACTGACCCGAACTGGATAAAGCAATGGTGGGGCCCCAAGGATTTCACCGCACCCGTAATCCAGGTTGATCTGCGCGTGGGCGGGAAATATTTCGGCTGCATGCGGTCGCCTGAAGGTAAAGACTTCTGTAATACCGGCATATACCGCGAGATCAAAGCCCCGGAGCGGCTGGCATACACCGACAGCTTCGCCGATGAGAGAGGCAACTCCGTCTCGCCGACACACTACGGCTTCGGTCCTGATTTTCCCCGGGAAACTCTCGTGACTATTACTCTGGAAGAGCAGAAAGGGAAAACCAGGCTCACGATGAGAGGAGAAGGCCCTCCATCTGAAAAAGACCGGAACGATTCTATTGCCGGATGGAATGAATCTTTCGACAAGATGGCTGACTTACTAAAAAAAGAGAAAACCGGGGCCTAGCCATACCATCAATCAAACATCGAATCGTGGAACAATTCCGTAATTAATCCGTACCAAACCAATATTCTTTATCATTCAGAACTTGAGTCCTGGCCGTCCGCCGATCATGTTCAGCCTCAATTTCGGCGGGCAGTACTGCAGGATATAGTGAATCCGCATTTAATTTATATCGAAGCAAACTCTTCCCCGTATGCAGTCAGAATCTATTAAAGACCGGGATTTACACGAACAGACGCGAAACAGGAAGTAAACAGGATTAGATATACTCCAATGCGTTACCGGTCCTATCTGCCAGGCTGATGTCTCGCCAGTGAACGTTTTTGTGAAGGCGCGCAGGGCCCATGATCTACAGCAGGGCCCATGATCTTATCCGGCTGCGGCTTGCTGGTGTTATAATTATCAGGATAACGATTGACTCAACAAGAACAGACAAGTCTCATATACACGGCAAATTAATTCAGCAGTTCGATAATATATCAGGGAGAAGTAAATGGAAACCTTCGGCATAATCGGGATGTCCCTCGGGGTCCTCGGATTCGTATTTGGAATTTCTGCCTTTACCCAGGTAGAAACAGTTAAGAAAGAACTGGACCAACTGAAACGTAAAATTGAAGAGAACGCGCGATAGGTACTCCGCTAAAGCTATGCAGCGCGATGAGAAGCAAAGAGGGATTGATTGGCAGTTTACAACTGTTGTAATATGCAATATCTATTAAGTTAAAGAGCGTAATTCATGTTGGAGGTAAGGCAAGACCCTGCAACCAAAGAAAGGGTTATTGTCGCTACAGAGAGGAAGAAGGGACCTTCTGACTTTGTGCATGACACATCCGGTGAGTTGGAAAGACGCTAAAGGAGCAACGGAAGTGGAGAACATTATCGGTATCAGCGGAAGTCCCCGTGCAGGAGGCAACACTGATATACTGCTGCAACAATTTTTAAGGGGAGCAAACAAGGCAGGCGCACGAACAGAAAGAGTATTTTTAAGAGACTATCTGATCCAGCCATGCACCGGTTGTGAGCAATGCCGAAAAAGTAAGGTCTGTACGCGATTTCAGGATGGAATGCAGTTATTATATCCAAAGCTAATTGAGTCTAAAGGTATAGTTCTGGGTTCACCAACGTATAATTACAACGTTACACCCCAGGTAAAAGCTTTTATAGACCGCCTTTATGTTTTTTATGATTTTACTGACGAACGCCCACGTAATTATTCCAGCCGGCTTGCACATCAGGGGCGCAAAGGGATAGTCTTTTCGATCTGCGAACAGCCGGATATATCTGAAATGGGGGTTACTTTGGAAGCTATGAGTAAACCATTTGAAGTTCTGGGATACGAAATAACATGCCGTTTTCCCGTAACCGGAATTTTCGACAAAGGGGCTGTATCAGCGAAACCGGAATTGATGGAATCAGCCTTTCAAAAGGGTTTTGATCTGGGGAAAAGCCTCAATAACAGATAACTTCTACCCGGGGTAACAGCCATGTTGCGGTAAAAATTATTTAATCACTCGCCTTATGTTTGTGGAAGCCGGGGACGTGGGGGATGGGGAGAGAATGGCGATTAATGATTATTGCTCAGGTTTTAAATAACTCCTCTTTAGCCTCACTTCCTTCGGAGTGACCTTTTCAACATCTTCCAGAGAAAAGAATACAGAATTTTCAACGGAATCGGTTTCAACTTCAAAGCTCTTTATTGCCCCGGTTAAAGAATCACTGATCAGATAATTAACCGTACCTATAAACATTCCATTTTTATCGAATACTTTGGAGCCAAACTCAACCGTTTCGCTGGCTTCATCAAAGACAATATTTAACTTAATTCCGGTATCCTTTATTTCGGCAACATCCTGAGGGGAATAAAAATTAACAGTACCCTCCGGTTCTGTTGCGACGCCGAATTTCCTGATCTCTCCGGTCCAGGTGTCTCTTACAATATTACTTACCGCACCTAATAATTTTCCTTCCCTATCCTCTACTTTAATACCTATCTCTATATTGATCTTACACCTCCTTCCAATCAGAAAAGCATAAGAATGTCTTGTCCTTTACTACCCCTGCGACCCACATCTAATATCATCATATTATATACGGCTTATACTTTTATCCCGCCATATATTTCTTAAGCCCGGGATATGACCGATTAAAGATTAATAATAGAGGAGTCAACTGGCAGTTTACAACTGCGGAGGCGCTGACCAAACTCAAACGTTTATATCCACAAAATTCAATCTGGATGACCTATCAGTCTATTGGTTCATCTACAACCGCGACGGCATCAATTTCCACCAGCCACTCAGGGCGACCTAATCCGCTCACAAAACGCACGGTAACCGCTGGAAGATTCCGGGTGTTACCCCATTTTTGCTGGAAGGCCGCAAAACCTTCCTGTGGGTTTTGTCCTACGAGCAGATTGATATCAAGTTTCACAATGTTGGAAAAATTTCCTCCCACACTGACAAGTATGGTTTCAATATTATCCAGCACCTGTACAGTCTGTTCTTTGAGACTGTTTTTCCCGACTAGGTTACCCTGCCCGTCTATCGCATCCTGGCCGCCAATATAAACGGTCGAAAAATTGCCGCTGACGGACACTGCGTGAGAGTATCCTCTGGGAGCGGCCAGTTGTGGGGGATTGATATAGGTAATTTTCATTCCGATTCCTCCATTTCATCTTCATCTAGAAGCAGCCTGCTGCAATTTATAGAGCATCTACTTCCAGTTTATGCAGAAGGAACAAACTCTGCCAGATATTTGTTGTGAATGTGACATGGTGGGTGGTGCTCTACATGAGTTATGTAGCGCACTCTGAATCACGCCCTAGACCACTTGGGTTGAATCACATCCTCTAAAAAAATCCCTCTTGACATATTCCTTATTATTCCCTATTATTACTATATAGCAACATTATCAGGAATAATAGGGAGTCTATTATGGAAGAGAAATTCTATTCGGTTGACCAAATCGCAAAAATGATCGATATACACCCGAAGACCGTCCAGCGGTACATCCGCGAAGGACGCCTCAAAGCTCAAAAAATCGGCAAAGCCTGGCGCGTGACAGGCCATGATCTGAGCACTTTTGTCGAGGGAACGGAGGGAAGCGGGACAACCGCCGCGTCGCCGGGACTACAGGCAATTCTTGGAACAGCGGGGAAATCCATCAAGGTTTCTTCTATTATCGACATACCGGTAAAAAATAGTTCGGAAGCCGTTCAGATTATGAACTGGATTACCAGTTCGATGAACTTCCGGTCCTCCGAGTACGGGCATACTTCAGTGACTTCCCAGTTTATCGAACCGGAACATATCATACGGATTATACTTTGGGGAAGCCCGTCATTCATGGAAGCTGTTATGAATTATTTAAGTGAATTTGGAAAAGAATAGCGAGGTAAAAAAAGTGCGCAGCAATACAAAAACAAGCACAGGACCCGTTTCAGTCTTTAAATCGAAGGAAGGCCGTCAGCGTATTTTGGACCGGTATGATAAGCTGTTATCAGAGTTCGATTTCAAATACCGGGAAAGGTATATCGAAACTTCATGCGGTACAACCTATGTACTGGAATCAGGGCTGGATGGTCTGCCTCCGCTGCTTCTTTTTCACGGGTCGACCAGCAACAGTGCGGCCTGGTTTGCCGACATTAAAGTTCTGGCCCAGTATTATCATGTGATTGCAGTTGATCTAATCGGAGATGCCGGTCATAGTGCGGAAACCAGGCTGGATATGAAATCCGACGGGTACGCGATGTGGATCAGGGAACTTTTCGATGGACTCGGCATCGATAAGGCCTCGCTTATGGGCAATTCGCTGGGAGCGTGGATGTGCCTGAAATTCGCATCCGTTTTTCCCGAAAAAGTGGAAAGGCTGGTACTGCTTGCAGCTTCCGGCATCGTTCCTGTCCGACTATCGTTTATTTTTCGTGTAGTCCTTTACAATTTGAGAGGCAAGAAAGGCGGTGAGGCAATCACCCGGATGGTATATGGAAAAGACCCGATTCCTCCAGAGGTTATCGATTACATCAATATCATTTCGGAAAATTATTCGCCTTATACAGGCGTAATACCGGTCCTTCCTGATTCAGATATGACCCGGCTTGTTATGCCGGTGATGTATATCGCCGGAGAGGATGACCAGCTCACGAACGTCCCAAAGAGTGCCCAAAGGCTGAAAAAGCTTCTCCCTCAGGCGACGGTATGTATTCTGAAAAACACAGGGCACGTTGTTTATAACGTGCTGGATAAAGTCGTGCCCTTCCTGAAGGGGGAGGTTTGAACCTTATTAAAGCTGCCGTTTTTGGTTCACAAGTTCGAAGCCCTTCTTTTCGAATAACCGAATACAGCCCCGGATAACGGATGAGAATTATTCAAGAAGCTGAATTATGACTGGGGGCAGTTGTTTCAGGGAAAATGAAAAAAAACCTGTAAAAAAGCCTGCCCCCAATTGTAGAAGCAGCAGCCAGGTGATAAAATACCGGTTATGAGTGCTGTTGAATACGTTCATGGTTATTCAAACGAGGAATCCCAACGCCTTTCCGACCAGGCTAACACGCTAAACAATTTGCTGCATCACGACTCTGTGTTCCATCCACCGGGTTTAGTGCTTGAAGCTGGTTGTGGAATCGGGGCGCAGACAGTGATAATTGCGCCGAAAAACCCGCTGTGCCAATTTACTTCAATTGATATTGACGTGAGTTCCCTGAAAAAAGCGGAGAAACGAATCACAGAAAAGCAGATTTGCAACGTAAAGTTTCAGGCTGCCGATGTCTTTGATCTGCCATTCGCCAGTGAATCATTCAACCATATTTTTATTTGTTTTATACTTGAACATCTCCAAGACCCCACCAGTGCACTGGCATCACTGAATAGAGTGCTTAAAAAAGGCGGGACAATTACCGTCATCGAAGGCGACCACGGCTCCGCCTATTATCACCCGCGCAGTCCGGCGGCCCAGGCCTGCATACAATGTTTAATTGACTTACAGGCTTCGGCAGGTGGAAATTCTCTCATCGGAAGAGAGCTTTATCCTCTATTGGTTAAATCGGGATTTAGAGACGTCCTGGTATCACCGAGGGTGGTTTACGCAGATGCCAGTCGTCCTGAGATGGTGGATGGTTTTACAAAAAAAACGTTCATTGCCATGGTAGAAGGAGTAAAGGAACTGGCCGTCAGCCAGGGTCTTATAAACGAACCGGATTGGGACAAAGGAATAGCTGATTTAAAACGGTCTGCCGATTCAGACGGGACTTTTTCTTATACTTTTTTTAAGGCCGTGGGTAAAAAGCCGGATTAACAGCCCTTCACCCGGTGGGGGACGTGGAATCAGCATTAATGATTGATGAACAAGGTATAATGACTTCAAAAAATGAATTGAGTCAAATACCGCCTGATATGTTCCACTGTTGAGTGTATGTTTCTGCTTCAACTGTTTTAATTAACTCCATCTCTATTTTATTGGTGCGCCATACTGGCCATTAGACCAGGTTGGAAACTGCTTCATCTACCAGTCTCAAACAATCCATTGGCAGAGTGTATAAGCATCTGTTTGGCACTAAGATAGAACATAAAGATTGTTAGATGAAAGGAGAATAAGAGATGAAGAGTTACCCCAAAACCATCGTAGCTCTGGCTATGGTAATAGTCATAGTTCCTATTTTGTTTCTCGTATGCAGTTGTAAGGCAACTACCACACCACCCACAGGTACAACCTCAGGTCCAACTTCTACCCCGACACCGACACCTCCTGCTACTACCACTACCCATGCCACTCCCTCACCCACTCCGATAGTGCCGGTTTCTGAAGAGGTAAGCTGGAATATCGGTGAGACCGTGGTGACAGCCACGATTACCCACCCCAATGATAATGGAGTCCATCCTGCCATAGTGTTCGTCGCCGGCAGCGGGCCGACGGACAGGGACTGGAATTCGCCTTTATTACCCGGAACCAACGGCAGTGCCCGCCTGCTGGCTGAGGAACTGGCCAAAAGCGGATTCGTCACTATTCGCTACGATAAACGGGTTACCGGACCTAATGCCCAGGAAAATTTGCAAAAGATGATCGGTAAAATCAGTATAGAGGGCCATGTTGAAGAATTGGCCGGCGCAGTGGGCCAACTACTTTCACGTTCGGATGTCGACTCGCAGAAAATCTTTGCCGTAGCCAATAGTGAAGGCAACATCCATGTCATAAACTATCAAATGGAGAGAGAGCCGAAATTGGCAGGCCTTGTGCTGATTGCCCCTCCCGGCCAAAATATGCCGGATATCATGCATACCCAGATAGAGGCTCAGGTTGCTTCACTGCCGAATGCTAAAGAAATCATGGACGCCTTCGATAAAGGCATGGCTGCTTTCCTGGCAGGTGAACCTTATGTATCCGACCCGGTCCTTCCGGAAGGTATTAGTACCCTGATTCAAAGCCTGTATAATCCTGTCAATCTACCCTTTACCCGTGAGCTTTTCCTGGTCGATGGATCCAAACTGCTCAGTCAGGTGACCGTTCCGGCACTGGTGGTGATCGGGAAAAAGGATATCCAGGTAGACTGGCAGCTTGACGGCGCTCCTCTGGAAGCAGTCGCCGCGACCATGAATAACATAGAATTTGTTTATCCTGAAGACGCCAACCATGTTTTGAAGAACGAGCCCAAACCGCGCACCGAACTGACTGCTGCTGATGGCATGGCTTATAATGCTGAGGATAAAGTGCTGGACCCAGAAGGTTTGAAAGTCATTAAGGATTGGCTGGCAGCCCAGGTGACCGGCAAATAATAAACCGGGTGACCCCCCGAACTTTCAATCAGGGTAAAATAGAGATCCTTCCCCGGTATAAGTATTCTACTATAAGATGCTGGACGGCCTCGTAAGGGAGGCCTCCAGCATTGCAGGAGAAAAGGGAAACCGGGTAGATCCCAGATCAAGGTTTGATATTAAAATTCATGCGGAACAAATTATCCGGATCATATTGTCTTTTGATCTTTATGAGCTTCTGTAATGTCTCTCCCGGATAGGCATCATGCAATCTATCCTGTTCGGCAGGACCAAGAAACCCTACGTAACCGGCGTTGTCTCCCTGGAAAAGGGCCCTTGAAAATTCATTCACCCATTGCTGCCTCTCCATTTTTTCCGGCTCAGTCTGGTAAAAAGCACCAATGTTTCCCATTATCGCACTCTTCCGATGGGCATAGGCAGTGTCGCCCGGTGGTATTTTTGCCACAGCTCCGCCAAGAACCCTGAGCTGCAATGCTACCACGGGAGCTTTAATCTTATTGAGCCACTCGACCATCAATTTCGCCGTATTTAGGTCAACATTCTTCAGATATATATTTCTGCCGACAGCTTTGGGATGGAATGCCTCATCCTCCGGAAAGAAAATTTCTTTATAGCGCATCGGCCTGACCATGTCAGCAAAAGGAGCCGCAAGCCCTCGAATTGGAGCGATGGCTTTTTCTCCGGCTTTTGGATCACCCGCAAACATTACCAGGGCCATAACAGAGAGCCTGCCATGGTGTTCCGGCGGAACAAACGGCATGGGAGGAGCATGCATGATATTAAAAATGGCAGACAACTCCTCAGGGGCTCTACCGGCAATTTCGATACATCCCGAAATAGTATCCGCAGTTGCCGGCAGAAGAAGCATCCCTCCATAACACCCGGACAAATTATGTAAAGTGTATTTGAACTTACTGACTACTCCAAAATTCCCTCCTCCACCGCGGATTGCCCAAAAAAGGTCCGGGTAATGTTCCTGGTCGATCTGCAAGACCTGTCCGTCCGCAGTAACTATCTCGGCAGCCAGCAAATTATCGATAGTCAATCCATATTTTCGAACCAAATACCCAATCCCACCCCCCAGGGTGATTCCTCCTATCCCGACAGAGCCCGTATCTCCAAATCCAAGAACAAAATTGCGCCTATCCAGCTCATTGGTTACTTCTATTGAAGTGAGTCCTGTTTCCGCCCAGGCACTTCTCTGACTATCGTTGATTTCCAGTTTTTTCATGTCCCGCAAATCAATAACAATTCCCCCGTCTGTAGAGCTGTACCCGGCAATGCTATGTCCGCCACTTCTAACTGCCAGCTCAAGATTTCGTTCTTTAGCCAGTGAAATTGCCTTCCTGATATCTTCATTATTGAGCACGCGAACAATGACGGCAGGCTTTTTGTCAAAACCGCCATAGAAAAGCTGACGTGTTTTGTCATAATCAGCATCTTCCGGGCGAATGACACGACCGGTAAACCGGGTTAGTTCTTTAATTTTCATATCTTTTTTCCTCCATCGCCCGGACTATGCCAGGCAGCCTTTCCCATTGAGAGAAAGGAGAATAAATTTCGAGAGCTTTCCAGTTCATTTTCATCTTTTCCTTTGACGGTCTATCTGCTCGTTTCAAAAAACCCCTTCGGGGTATCGCCCTTCAAGAAAGGCTCGATGAAGCCAAGCAGCAGGTTAACCTGGTTTATAACAGCGGTGTGCGAGGTCGCCGGCAAGACGGCGAGGCGTGAGGCCGACAGCGGTTTGCCCATGTCGCCCATGAAGCCGCCACCAAGCAACCGGAACATGGCGACAGAATGTTCGAGAGTAGCCACATCAGCGTCGCCACTGATGATCAGCACCGGCGTTTTTAGAGCTCTTACCTCTTTTTCCAAGGCCATTGGCTCCTTTTCGAGCTGGATCAATTTCCTGGCCAACTCAGGAAAACCCTCGGGATCCGCGGCCAGCTTTCGATATTCCCCGGCGAACGGCAAATTGGCGAACATTTCCACAGTCATCTGCGGAATAAATGCCTTGTATTCCGGCTGCCAGCCCTCAATATCATAGGCGACGGAAGCAGAGACGAGCTTGTTCACTTTTTCCGGGTGGCGAATGGCTAACTGAAGTCCCGCAATAGCCCCCATGGAATAGCCGAAAACGTCAGCTTTCGCCAAGCCTATCTTTTCCATGAAAGCTGCCACATCGTCCGCCAGGTTGGGATAAGTGATCGGCCGGTCGATGTCGGTGGTACGGCCGTGGCCCTGAAATTCCAGAGCATACACCTTATGGTTCCTGGCGAGTTCGGGGATGATGGCGCCCATGGACAGGATATTCATATAGGCGCCATGTAACACAATGAGCGGCAATGATCCGGGCGTACCCTGACCATGGATTTCGTAATACATCTTCATCCCGTTTACATCGACATACCCGGTTGTTCTCTGCATTTTGCTCTCCTTCGCGGTAAGGACTACATACCGACGACAACAACGCTGAGCACGAAATCCAATCAACCCCGACAAACAGAATATTCTTTTATCAATAACCCTCGTCTGGACTTATCCGGACAAGGTTACCGCTTAATATATAAGTTTACTGACTGATCAATAAAGCAACCAGTGGTTGACCAGATGAAATATTGACGTGTTAATAATCAACGTTTCATCACCCATAAATACTTGTATACCATATATGCCATATCTGAAAAAGGTAACCACGAAGGTTAGCTATCGGGGCTTTGGGATAATTGCTTAATGTGGAAATTGAGGTGAATTGCATTTTAATGCCTTCTTTTTCTCAAATGGTGGGCGGTAACGCTCAATGTTAAACACCATTTCGCTGTCTTTGGCTCAATAAGAAAGAAGGTTTCCATATGGCAAATTAAATTCCATATATAATCAAAATACAGGAAGATTCTGTAACGCCGTTGTTATTGGAATCCGGGAAAGAAGTGGAGGTTAGTGGTATGGAAGAAAAAACTTTGTATGAACGTCTGGGTGGGGCTTTCGCTATCGCCGCGGTAGTAGACCGTTTCAGTGACGAAATCATGAAAGACGCCCTGGTCGGCAAAAATTCTACCAATCCCTATTTGAAAAAATGGGCTACCACGCAGAAAGAGCGCTTGCCAGGCCTCAAATTCATGCGGACTCTGTGGGTTTGTGCAGCAGCGGGCGGACCGATGAAGTATGCCGGTACCAGGCCCGGTCGGACACCTATGGGCCTGGAGAAAGCTCATTTTGACCTGCACATCTCACCGGAAGAGTTTGACCGGGTAGCGGAAATACTAGCCCGTACCCTTGACGAATTTAAAGTACCCGAGAGGGAAAAGACGGAAGTTCTGGCAGCTTTCGCAGCCCATAAGGAAGAGGTGATTACCGGGTATAAGGCAATGATATCTTCAGGTTCTCGCTGAAAAGACCCGGTAGAAGTCACACCATTACTAACTGGCCCAGATAAACATCACTCACACGGATTTTTCCATGTTGAGAGCGGTTCTATTTGTCTTTTTTTCAAGTCTTAGCCTTATCTTTTCGTTCCGTTAGAGTGACCTTTATTATATCTCCTGCTTGCTTGCCAGTTTTTGTACGGATGTCTTTCCTTATCCCGATAATGTGGCAAGGGGTCCCCATCCTTACCAGGCTGCCATCGTAGGACACTCCGTCAAAGGTAACAGTAACCGGCACCCGCCCTTTTCCAAATACCGCCCTGACATCAAAGGGTATCTCAATATAGGCGCCATCAATGTCCGGCACCTTTTTTATTTCTGCTTCAAATTCATACGTCCTACTCATGCCTGCCCCTTCAAAAAGCGTAACCAGGTATTATTATAGCAGATATAGTCAACCTCTCCACTGCAAAAAAATGTTTTATAATTCAATTGTAGGCAAATGGGATTATATTTACCGGACTCGCCAACGCCATCATGCAGGGGTGATTAGCAATTTTTTACTCAAAATATTGTTGAGTGTCAGAACATATATAGGTGACTCTCAAGGAGAAGGTATCCATGCAAAAAAGTAATCGACCCCGAAACGATTTGCAAAAATCCGCCGGCACAGCGCGACAATTTCCCACCGGCTTTTACTGGGGCACGGCCACCGCGGCGTACCAGATTGAGGGCGCCTGGAACGAGGACGGGAAAGGCCCATCGATCTGGGATACGTTCGCTCACGCCGGCAAGATCAGGGACGGGTCCACCGGCGACGTGGCCGTCGACCACTACCACCGGTACAAGGAAGACGTGCAGTTGATGAAGGCCATCGGGGCGACGGCGTACCGCTTCTCTATCTCGTGGCCGCGCATCTTCCCAAACGGCACAGGGCAGCCGAATTCCAATGGTCTCGACTTCTACAAGCGTCTTGTCGATGAACTGCTCGCCAAGGGAATCGAGCCGTTTGCTACGCTCTATCACTGGGACCTGCCGCAGGCGCTGCAGGACAAATATAGCGGCTGGCAGTCGCGCGACACTGCCAAAGCGTTTGGCGACTTCGCCGGCTATGTCGCAGGGCAGCTCAGCGACCGGGTACGGCACTTCTTCACCATTAACGAGTTCTCCAGCTTCGTAGAGCTGGGATACGGAGGGGGATTGCTCGCTCCCGGATTGCAACTTCCACCCAATCAGCTCAACCAGGTCCGCCACCATGCCGTGCTGGGCCACGGCCTGGCCGTCCAGGCCATCCGAGCGCAGGGCCGCCCAGGGACCAAAGTCGGGCCTGCGGAGCAGATTATAAGCACGGCGCCCATTATCGAGACGCCTGAGAATATCCAGGCCGCAGCGACCGCGCTGCGCGAGCTCAACGCGGGTTATCTGACTGTGATGATGGAGGGCAAGTACACCAAGGCGTTCCTCGCCGCGCAGGGAGCTGCCGCACCATGCTACACACCAGAGGACCTTGAGATTATCGCCAGTCCGGTCGATTTTATTGGCACTAACATTTACATGGCCCACGCCTACGTGCAGGCATCCCACTCTGACTCTGGATACGAAGTTGTAGCAGGCGGCTTGATCGTTCCTCCCCCAAAACGTCCATACCAGCCCACACATGCCCATGCACAATACCCGAATGCAGAGATAGCGTTGATGCTCAGCCCGGAATCAATGTACTGGGGTACGAGGCTGCTGGTCGATGTCTGGAACGCCAAGGAAATCTTCATTACCGAGAACGGCGTGCCGACAACTGCAGAGGGGGACGCCGAGGGCTTCGACACAGACCGTATTGTGTGGCTGCGGGCTTATCTCACCCAGTTGCAGAGGGCAACATCCGAGGGAGTGCCGGTGAGCGGCTATTTCCACTGGAGCCTGATGGACAATCTCGAATGGAGCGCAGGCATGCAGCCCAAATTCGGGCTATATCTTGTTGACCCCGCAACACAGAGGCGCACTCCGAAGCTCAGCGCATATTGGTTCCGCGAGATGGTCAGCCGTAATGCGGTGGTGTAAAAAGAAAAGAAGCCGGTGTTATTTCGGCGTTGCTGATCTGAATGGCGGGGGGCACTGTACAATCCACAGAACTGCCACTTTCAAGTTTAGCTTCAGATTGCTTAATGATATGTTATAGAACGTCTGTATAATCTTCTTTACTATATTGTCTCCTGCTATCCTGACTGAAGAGCATTTTTCAGGGCTGTTTTACAGATTGTCCATACCTGAAAAGCCTGAGCGCAACCAGGACCAACCAGATTGCCCAGGGTACCAGAGACGCCAGTGAGAAATAAAGGCCCAAAGTTCCGGCGGAAGAAGGGACTAACATCAATATCCCCGCTATGAGTCCCAGATAGGCAGTTGGTTTGCTGAAGAGCTGGCTCCGCAGCATGATGGGAGAAATGATGAAGAGCACAATGGTATTCAGGACATAGTAGATATCAAAAGCAGTACCTGTATAAGTCTCAAGCATTACTTGCCCGGATGTCAGCAGCATCACCCTCTGGGCTTCCGTCTCTGCCGCTGCATACTGATTACTGAGGGACAGCATCTCAAAGGCGGTATTCGAGGCGAAGTAAGCGGCTATTCCGGCAATACCCAGAACCAGAGCAATTAACATGGAAGATTCTCCCGCCTTCCTTAAGACAATGTAAAGAGCAAGATAGATCAGGATTAAGAGAACGCTATCCACAATGTATAGAAGGTCAAGGCTCAAGAGTCCCAGCAACCAGTTGTTTTGAAACAAGATGAAATAGCCTTCAACTGTGTCCGGGGGAGGCCAGACACTGAAAACGATAATCTGTATGATCATCAAAGCGAACATTGTCAGAGCCGCTATGCCCCCAGCATTACAAAGACCCTTCCAGCGAGGTTCTGCGGCTTCAGTATAAACAGGTTGATATGTTCGA
>CAZELW010000013.1:7272-14425 GCA_964513135.1 uncultured Dehalococcoidales bacterium | reverse complement strand
GGCTGAACTAAGCGGAGGAATGCAGCAGAGAGTGGGACTGGCCAGGTCTCTGGCGATGGACACCGAAATCATCCTGATGGATGAACCTTTCAGCGCCCTGGATCCATTGATTCGCAGGCAAATGCAGGATGAATTTATCAAGCTCCGCAATGAGGTTAAAAAAACAATAGTGTTTATCACCCATGACCTGGTAGAAGCCCTGAAACTGGGTGACCGCATCGCCATCATGAAAGACGGCCAGATCGTGCAAATCGGCACTCCTCAGGAAATAGTCTCTCAGCCGGCAGATAAATATGTCAGCGAATTCGTTAAGGACGTTCCCCGCGCCAAACTGCTGACTGCTGAGTCTATTATGGAAGACCCCGATGCGGTGGTCTGGAGCGATTACGATGTCGAGGTTGCTATCAAGGAAATGGCAAATAACCAGACGTCCCTGGCTTTTGTCACTGATAGTCACCATCGTCTTTTGGGGGTGGTCACTATGAAGCAGGCAATCGAGACCGCCAGGGGCGGCATCATGACACTGGGGAGAATTGCAGACAGCGACGTTCCCTCCACCTCTCCCGGCAGTTCACTGGAGGAAGTATTAGCCGCCAGTTCAGATAGCAATATCCCGGTAGCCGTGCTGGATGAACGCCGGCACCTGCTCGGGGTAATCTCCAAAAAGACGATTATCCGGGCAATGGCGCCTAATAACTAAATTCCTGGGCATCCCACAAGACGGTATCCTGAATCTACTAAAGGAGCACCACTATGAGAGCAGAGGCAATTAAAGCCAGGGAAACTAAACCTGTTGCCAATAGTTATAAAAGATATATCAGCATCATTGTGATCGCCGCCGCTCTGGTCGGGGCCGCTATATTTCTCAAAGGACTCAGTTTGGAAACTCCCAAACTGCCGCTGGGCAGCGCTATAGAAAAGGGGGTTGACTGGGCTATCATCTATCTTTCACCCATTCTGGAAACCATCAAACTCTGGGTGAGTAAAGTATTTGTATACATCGAGTCCACTTTTCTCTGGCTTCCCTGGCCGGTCTGGATACTCATGGTAGGGGCTTTAGGATGGTATTTAACCTCACTCAAATGTGGACTGATTGTCGCAGGGTCTTTGCTGCTGGTGCAGATGCTGGGACTATGGAATGAGGCTATCAGCACTATGGCGCTGATCGGCCTGGCCGTGATCCTGACCATAATCGTATCCATTCCGATCGGCATCCTTTGCGCTCGCAGCAATGCTTTTCAGGGTTTTTTGCAGCCCATCCTGGATGCAATGCAGACGATACCAGGCCTAGTCTATCTTATCCCAGCAGTTATGCTGCTGGGGGTGGGGAAGGTGCCCGCGATTATCGCTACTATGATATTCGCCGTGCCGCCGGCCATTCGCCTGACCGATCTAGGTCTGCGCCAGGTCTCTCCAGCCATCAAGGAGGCAGCTATCGCTTTCGGCGCCTCCAGGTGGCAGCTTCTTATAAAAGTAGAGATTCCTTTAGCGCTGAAGACCATCATGACCGGCATTAATCAGTCAACCATGATGTCTGTTTCCATGGTCGTAATTGCGGCCTTTATCGGTGCCGGAGGTCTGGGTTATAGTGTCCTGTTCGCCCTCGACAGGGTCCGCATTGGCGCTGGGGTCGAAGCCGGACTGGCCATACTGGCAATTGCGATAGTGCTTGACCGCATTACCCAGGCTTTTGCTAAACCCCGAGAAACCAGGGCCCGAAAGTCGCCTGTAGTAAGGGATGATAGTATGAAAGCTGACGATTAACGGTGTACTGCCCGTCAGCCTGATATCCCGCATCAATCCGCCTTTCAATTGAAAATTGAAAACCGATCGCTCTTTAGTACAAGAAATGATCGTTATCCTTTATCTCATACCTGATAACCGTACATGCTGTTTATCTGTCATATTCTGGACAAAGGGGGTGGCTGCTTTCTGAAATTCAGTGTTGAAAATCCAGGAGGTATACTGAACAAAGTCTTTCTTAGGAGGTATTCGTGCGACAAATTCGTTTATTGATTATTTTTACCCTGGTAGTCTCTATTATCGCATTCCTGGTCCCCGCCGCTGGCTGCTCGCAATCAGCTGCTGAACCGCAAAAAAACAAGCCTACCATCAGGCTTGTTGAAGGTGATTGGACATCCGACATCATCGGAACTGAAATAGCCAGGCAGGTAATAACCGAGCAGATGGGCTATCCCGTTGAAGTAATTCAAACCTCTGTTACCGCCGGGTGGGCGGCCATGGCCAGAGGAGATGCAGATGTAGCGGTAGAATGCTGGCTGCCCCAGCGATATCCTGAAATTCAACCCTTTTTGGATAAGGGCGAAATTGAATTAGGCACCCAGATCTTCCCGGGCGGCTCCGGATGGTTCATGCCCAGATTTGTTTCCGAAGGCAATGCCGAAAGAGGCATCCAGCCCATTGCTCCCGGACTGAAGAGCATTCTCGATCTGAAGGAATACTGGAAGATATTTGAAAATCCGGAAAATCCAGGCCTTGGGGAACTGGTCGGCGGATCACCCGGCTGGACGGATGATCCCCTGGATCGCTCCATGATCCGGGCCTATGATCTGCCCATGTACCGCAGCAATCAGTCCGAGGCCGTTATGTGCGCCCGGATGATAGCCGCTGACAAGAAGGGTGATCCTTTGTTGATGTTCATGTGGTGGCCTCACTGGATTTTTGCAGAGGTAGACATGGTCATGTTGGAAGAGCCCGATCCCTGGTATGAAGGGGCTTTTGAGGACGATTCTCAGGACTACAAAGCCGGTCACCCGCCTTTTGATGTACGCACGGTAGCAGCCACCAGGCTGAGAAACACCGCTCCGGATGTTCACAATTTTATCATGAATTTGGAGATGGGTGAGCAGGCAGCTAATGAACTCATGATGCGAGTGGATGTAAATAAAGAGGATATCTCGACTGTGGCAGCTGACTGGATCAAACAGAACCAGTCCCGCATAGACGGCTGGATCAAACAATAACTTACTGAAAGGGAACTATGCCAGCGGGCAGGTTTCGAAGCCTGCCCGCTTCCGTATCCTCATCCTTGTCAACCGCACTATTTGAGCATATCATTAAATTAAGCGTTGTTTAAAATTAGGGGTAAGGCCAATGAATATCAATGAAGCCGGACAGGAACTGGCCGGTATAATCTCTCGATACGATGCCGAGTATATCGAAGCCCACCTTGAAGAAAGCCAGTCCAGCCATATAACCTACCGGGGAAAGATATTGGAGTCCTCGGACAGGACCAGCGCGGTGGGGGGAAATGTGCGAGCTCTGGTCAGGGGCGGATGGGGTTTCATTAGCTTCAATAGTCTGGACGATCTGCGCGCCAAGGTCGAGAAAGCAGTCGAGCAGGCCCGCTTTGTCAGCGGCGGCGGTGCCAGGGTTCTCGAATTCAAACCGATAGTGGACCGCGTTCCGAGTGAAGTACGTCAGAATCCGGTCGAGATACCGCTGGCGCAGAAAAAGCAAATCCTGGATGAGTATAATGAGATCATCTGGAGCACCCCCAAGATTCAGACCTCAATCATCGGTTATGCCGACGGCAGCCGTCGGTATATATACCTGAACTCAGCAGGAAGCTATATCGAGCAAGAAAGAGCGGATATTACTCTTCGAATAACGGCCATCGCAACCGACGGCGGAGAAGTCCAGCAGGCAGGTCTCAGCCTGGGCAGCCTGGGCGATTTCGAGTCGATAAAAGGTCTTCATGACCAGATTAGAAAGAGCGCCCAAAATGCGGTCGATATGCTGACGGCCCCTGGCGCCAGAGGAGGAGAGTACACCGTAGTGCTGGATCCGGTGCTGGCCGGCGTCTTTATTCATGAAGCCTTCGGCCATCTATCCGAAGCCGATCATGTCTATGAAAACCCTCAGCTAAGAGAAATCATGACTTTGGGAAAAAGATTCGGCAGCGATCAATTGAATGTTGTCGACGGAGCTGCCGTCCCCGGACTGCGTGGAAGCTATAAATATGATGATGAAGGCATCCCGGCGGAAAAGACTTATCTTATTCGGGAGGGCATTCTGAGCGGCCGGCTTCATTCAAGGGAGACCGCCGCCATGATGAATGAAAGGCTCAGCGGCAACGCCCGGGCTATCAATTACCGTTTCCCGCCTATCGTCCGCATGACCAACACCTATATTGAACCCCGTGACTTGTCCTTCAATGAAATGATCAGCGATATCAAAGAAGGTATCTATGTCAAAAACTGGTACGGCGGCACCACGAGCATGGAAATGTTTACCTTTTCCGCTGGGGAAGCTTATATGATCCGGAACGGCCAAATCGCCGAGATCCTGCGCCCGGTAACCCTCACCGGTAATCTGTTTACTACATTAATGAATATCGATGCTATCGGCAATGATCTGGAGATGAACCAGGGCGGAGGCTGCGGTAAGGGAAGTCAATCCCCCTTGCCGGTTTCCAACGGCAGCCCGCATATCAGAATCCAGCGCTGCCTGATTGGAGGCCGCTGATGGAAGCAATTCTTGATTTAGCCCGTAAGGTAACGGAAGAAGCCGAGGTTTTCTGGATATCCTCGGAAGAAACTCCCGTGCATTTTGAAGCTAACAGGTTAAAAGCCATTCAAAGCAAACAGACCACCAGCATCTCTCTGCGTGTCATTAAGAACGGGCGTCTGGGTTACGCCGCGGCTAGCGGGGATATCGATCCTCAAAAATTGGTAGATGCCGCAGTAGAAACGGCACAGTTCGGAATCCCGGCTAAATTCATCTTCCCGGACCAGCGCTCTTTTCCCGAGATCAAGATTCATGACCCGGAGGTAGAAACCGTCACTATTGCCGAGATGATCGAGCTGGGGCAGAAAATGATCGATTCCGTACTCCAGAGCGCTCCGGATGTGATCTGCGAAGCCGGAGTATCTCGCGACACACTCTCCCTGAGAATTATGAACACTCGCGGTGGTCAAGCAGAATATCGGAAAACTCTTTTCGGTATGGGAGTCTCCGGTACTCGGATCCGTGATACGGATATGCTTTTTGTCGGCGAAGGGCAGGAATCTTGCAGTCCTCTAAAGGACACTCGGGCAGTAACCGACGTGGTGTTGCGCCAGCTTGAACTGGCCCGAAACACAGTCTCCATATCCAGCCGCCAGATGCCGGTGATCTTTACACCCGATGGAGTAGTCAGCGCTTTTATTTCCGCTTTCATGTCGGCTTTTAACGGAAAGATGGTATTGGAAGGAGCTTCTCCACTCAGCCGGCGCGTCGGCGAAACCGTTTTCGATACCCGATTTTCCCTCTTTGATAATCCTCTGATTGCATACGCTCCCCGCAGCCGCCCCTGTGATGATGAGGGGACTCTCAGCCAGATCACTCCACTCATCGAAAATGGTGTGGTACGTAATTTTCTTTTCGACCTGCAAACAGCCGGGCAGGCCGGAGCGAAGAGCACCGGCAGCGGCAGCCGGGGAAGGGGAGGGCTGATAACTCCTTCGCCCAGCGCTCTCGTGATCAATACCGGCCAGACTACCTTTGACGAAATGGTCCGGGATATCAGTGAGGGATTAGTCGTCGAGCAGCTCATGGGGGCCGAGCAGGGCAATGTACTGGGCGGTGATTTCAGCGGCAACGTCCTGCTAGGCTATAAGATCGAAAACGGCAGAATAGTCGGCAGGGTAAAAGATACCATGGTCTCGGGGAATGTCTATCAGGCCTTGAAGAACATTGCAGCTCTGGGCAGTGAGGCAAAATGGGTGGGGGGAGCCGTGCTTACCCCGCATATCTGTTGTTCCGGTCTGGCAGTAGCCAGCAAGTAGCAGTTTATATCTTGTTCAAGTCGAAGTGAGCACAGTCACGGCTGCGCTCACTTCTTGTAATATTCAGCCTGAGAGAAAATCACTGCCTGTTTCTAAAAACAATCATTAGCTCTTGACAATGGATATAATGTAAAATAGTATCCAGAGTAAATGCAGGATAAATAAAATTATGAATCAATTAACTAAATTAGCAGCTCATCCCAGGTTGAATGAACCTAATTTACTGGCAGCCTGGCCAGGAGTAGGAAATGTGGCCATTATAATCGCTACCTACCTGACTACCAAGCTCAATTTCAAGGACCTGGCTGAGATAGAGCCTTCGAGCTTTTTTGATCCCACCGGCGTACTGGTTGAAGACAGCATTATCGAAGCGCCGCAATTTCCTCAAAGCAAGTTCTACTACCGGAAAAACGAGAGGAAGGGAGGGAGCGATCTTATACTATTCATGGGAGATGATCAGCCTGCCTCTAAAGGCTACGAGCTGGCGCACTGCGTCCTGGATGTCGCCGAGAGGTTCCATGTCAAGAGGGTCTATACCTGCGCCGCCGCTCTCACCCGAATTCATCATACCGAACAGCCAAAAGTGTGGGGCGTCGGCACCAATCATGCCATGGTAAACGAACTAAAAAGATTGAGCCTGAAACAAAAGGGGAACCTGCAAATCGCAGGTTTAAACGGACTCTTACTGGGAGTCGCCAAGGAAAGAGAAATCGATGGGATGTGTTTGCTGGGAGAGGTGCCGATGTACGCTTCCCGTATGCCTAACCCAATGGCTGCTCTGGCAGTGCTCAGAACACTGGCTAAAATGCTGGAAATAGAAGTGGACCTGGTAGAGCTGGCCAGAGTTGCGGAAGAAACCCGCGAGAAAATGAAACAGGCTGCGGCTGAAGCCATGGGCCAATATATCGATTATTTTACACAACCCATATGGGAACAAGGCCAGGAAGAAGATGAGGAGGACGGTGAAGAGGAGGAGCCTTAAATCATGGAATCAGTGCCTGCCAATATAAAACAAATTATATCCGATCTGGCTAATAATGATAAACCGCCGGCTTATGCCAGTCTGGCCGATTTATCCAACCTCAATGCTAAGGATCTGGAATATCTGGCACAGGTATGGCCGGGAATAGCTGTCGAAAAACGGCAGAAGATAATCACCCGCTTCGTTGAGTTGGCCGAGGATAATTTCGAGCTGAACTTCGACAGCATATTTAAAATTGGTCTGCGGGATCCTGATGCCGAAGTGAGAGCAAAATCCATCGAAGGCCTGTGGGAGAATGAAGAGACCGTACTGATTACGCCCTTCATCAGAATGCTGAACGAAGACAGTTCGGAGATTGTACAGGCCGCGGCAGCTAAAGCCC
>CAZELW010000013.1:0-7262 GCA_964513135.1 uncultured Dehalococcoidales bacterium | reverse complement strand
GTGTGCTCTTCCGATCTAAAACTGGGACCTTCTAGCTCCAGCAGAGTATCCGAAGCCCTGCTGGCAATCCTGGCAGATAAAAGCAAGCCGCGGGAGGTCAGGCGCCGGGCGCTGGAAGCGGCCGCTCCGCTATCTTTACCCGAGGTCAAGGAAGCGATTAGCGAAGCCTATAAAAGCGGCGATCCCAAACTGAAAAACAGCGCCATCTATGCCATGGGTAAAAGCTGCGATTCAGTCTGGATGCCTGTGCTTATCAGGGAGATGGCCAGTCCTGATCCAGGTACACGCTTTGAAGCTGCCGGAGCCTGTGGGGAAATTTGTGATCCAGAGGCAGTCCCTCATTTAATCAGGCTCACCCAGGACAAGGATATTGAAGTTCAGCAGGCCGCTATTCTTGCCCTTGGAAAAATAGGCGGCAGTAAAGCCAAACAGCACCTGCTTAAATGCCGGAACAATCCTGATGAAGCAATCAGTGAAGCTGTGGAGCAAGCCCTGAGACAGTTAGAGGCTGAGGAAGATAGCTTATTTTAATTCAGAATCATTAATGATAGAATAAAAAATTAACAACTATGAACAACGGGGCAAGAATAAGACTTCGACATAAAAAATTGTCCGATGCTGTCGATGATTTTAGCTGGCAGACTGACCGCGAGTTGTCCGAGCTTGATGCGGCTGCCCCGCTGAATATGAGCTACCAGCAGTACCTCTCGGAATATACCTTTGATTTATGCTATCCCTCCAGCGGCCGCCATGAGTACGCAATCGAGACCCTGGATGGCGAACACATCGGTAATTGTGTTTTCTACAATATCAAGATGTCGGAGCGCAAGGCAGAAATCGGCATCATGATCGGTAACCGAAAATACTGGAACCAGGGGTACGGCACTGAAGCGATCAATGCTCTACTGGATCTCATCTTTAAACAGACATCCCTGGAACAAGTATATCTCACTACCCTGAACTGGAATGTCCGGGCTCATAAATGTTTTAAAAAATGCGGATTCACCGAATGCGGGCATGTTACCAGGGACGGTTACAACTTCATATTAATGGCCATCCATCGTGATAAGCTAAAAAAACTCCGGGAACAGAACTCTGGAAAAGAGATGGAAGAAGAGCGGATACAGATTAAAGAGTAAAGATTCTCAAATTATCACTCTTGATCTTAATCCACTCTATCCAACCTTCTGGGCAATCAGACTGGCAATGGCCTTAGAGTCGTCAAAAACTCCTTCCCTGTAGCGCAGGCAGCGAAAGTCGCGGAACAGGTCCAGCAGCTCATTATACTGAAGCAAGAAATCGGGGTTGTGGGGCCGGCCAAACCGGACCTGATCGATAATAAAAGTTTCGTAGACTATCATACCGCTCTTTTTTATTCCCGCTTTAATTTGAGGTATCAGCGGACGATATAGATAGTTGAAGCAAATCACTACGTCATAGGTATCCGGACTGATGCGGTAGTCTTTCTCCAGGTCAGCTACCCGGGCCCGGATGTTAACCCCATTCCGAGCAGCTAACTGCAAAGCGCTCTGAACGGACTCCTCCGAAATATCCACACCCTCCACCTCAAATCCCTTTTCAGCCAGATATACGGCATTACGCCCACCCCCCATCGCCACATCCAGGACCAGACCCTTAGGCAGAAGCCCGATATGGTCCACCAGGAACTGGGCTGGCTCCTGGTCCTGATGTTTATGACTGCAAGGTAGAGTCTCCGGCATTATCCACCATCCGTCTGGGGGAAAGCGACTTCCACATAAAGGTTTTCAACGCTTTTCTTGTGCTCCATTTCCTGGGCAGCCATTTCTTCCAGTAACCGTTTGATCTGCCCGTTCGGATGAATGGCTGCCAGGTTCGAATACAGCTCGTGGGTAGCCCGTTCTTTATTGGCAGCCAGGTGAAAAACTTCCTTTATATCCATAGTCGGAGTAATCTCTGGAAGGTCCAGACAATCGGTTATTTTATGGTCCACCATCAGGCTTTTCCCCAGGCTGCCTTCCTTTATCTTACCGTGCAGATAGTCTTCCAGGATCCGCTGATGCATTTCTTCCTGGTCGGCTAACAACTGAAAGGCGTCTTTACTTGCCTGGCTTTTAACACGCTGGCGCAGACCGACATACAAAAACCGGGACAATATTTCCCTTCTAATGGCCTCTTCTAGCACCTCTTGGAGAGTTAAATTATCTTCCATTCTTCTCTCACCTTTGCTGTCATTTATCCTTTTATCAACGGGAACCCTGCATTGCGCCAGGCAGTCACACTTCCCAGGACATTGTAGACCATCGGATAGCCTGTTCGCAACAGAATACTGGCTGCTATTCCTGCCCGGTGACCCACGCTGCAAAGCACAGCCACCGGCCTGTCTCGGGGGATTTCCTCCAATTTATTTTCGACATGCCCGACAAAAACATGCATAGCCCCCTCGATGTGCCCGGAGTTCCACTCGTCCTGCCTCCGCGCATCCAGGACTGTCAGATTCTCCTTTCTATCCAGCATCTCTTTAAGCTGATGGACTGAAAGCAGCGGCAGACTCTCAGTCTGGAAACCGGCATCATACCAGCCTTCGATGCCGCCCTTGAGAAAGCCTGCAATCTTATCGAAACCAAGCCTGATCAAATAGCGGATCGCTTTTTCCAGGTGATCCTGGTCCTCCAATACCAGCAGAATAGGTTTATCATATGGCAGAATCCAGCCGGCAAAGGTTGATAGGCCTTCCAGCCAGATACTATAAGAACCCTTGATATGCGCCCCGCCGAAGGCTGCCGGTAGACTGGTATCCACTACCAGGGCGCCTTTATCCATCTCGCTCTTGAACTCGCCAGGACTGAGAGGCGGCACCTCTGGGAGGCATTGAAGTGGCGGAGGCCCGTACTGGTTATACTTCTCCATTACTTCAAAATAGGGCGGTCTTTCCGGCCTCTCAGCGGCTTTATACCGCATGAAAGCATCTTTTTCGGTATACTGAAGGACCGGATTTTGAATTCTTTCGATACCCAGAGTACTCTCATCCCGGTCAGCGATTTTCATGCCGCAGACTGAACCGGCTCCATGTGCCGGACAGAGAATCACACTGTCACCCAAAGGCAGTATACTTTTAAATATACTATCATAAAGATTAGCCGACATGCGAGGCACTTCAGTCATCCCATAAAGGTCCACCCTGCCGGTATCACCGACAAAAAGAGCATCGCCGGTGAAGACCATAACAGGGGCTTTACCGGAGGCTGTATCGGTAACCACATAGGACATACTTTCATCAGTATGTCCCGGAGTATGCAGCGCCGAGAGGACCAGCTTGCCCAGATAGAATTCCTGACCATCTTTGAGGGTATTGCCGTATTTCCAATCCAACCAGGGACCGTGATAAATTTCTGCTCCGGAATTTGCCGCCAGGCCGATGGAGCCGATAATATAGTCTTCATTCCGATGAGTTTCCAGGATGTATTTTATTTTCATCCCATGCTTCAGCGCCAGATCGAGATAGACCTGGGAATCACGCCGCGGGTCGATAACCGCCGCCTTACTTCCGGAGCCGATAAAGTAAGAGTTATGCGCCAGTCCTTCTGATTTTATGCGTTCAAAAATCATCAGTTCCTCCTCCGGGTAACATGACTGTTGTTAAGAGGTATCTTTTCTATTCCTCGGCTATCTTTAGACAGGATTTACCAATGGGGGATAAGCAACAAGAACAAAAAAGACAGACCGTGAAAACGAGCCTCTAGAATATATTATACAGGCTATCACTGTCGTTTATTTTCCTGGAGCCGGTCCTTTCAATTCTTTTATAATCATACAGGTAAAAATCGGGGTTCGGGGGTATTATCATACCAAAATCCTTCACTGAAGTGCACAGTATCTCATAGAAGATAATAATTCATGAAGAAAGCGGTAACCTCTTCGCAAACAGGAATCTCATTATGTCAATTCAGGTATGCTGACCGCCAAATACAAAATTCGAATCCCCTCCCCGGTTGCCTCGCTGAGTTCCAGGCCGACACCGGAAATAACCCTGAAAGCAAGCACCGAATCCTGTATAATTTATCTATATTGGCCAAAATGCAGACGACTATCAAGATTATTAATCTGTCTCTCCCCTTTAAATTAGGCAGTGTCAATTGCTACCTTATAAAAACACATACCGGTTATGTGTTGATCGACACTGGTTGCTCCAATGCGCGGGACCGGCTGGTCGAAGAACTTGAGAGAGCAGGTTGTCTGCCCGGCGACCTGAAACTGGTACTCTTGACTCATGGCGATTTTGACCATGCCGGTAATGCTGCTTTTCTCCGCAAGAAGTATAAGGCCGTCATAGCCATTCATCATGAAGATTCCGGCATGGTCGAACATGGAGACATATTTTATAGCAGAAAAAAACACAATGTCGCTGCCGGTTTTCTCGCCCGCTTCCTCTTTAGGTTCAGCAAGTCAGTCCGGTTCAAGGCCGATCTGTTTGTCGATGAAGGCAGCGATCTTACTGAATACGGACTCTCGGCTAAAGTACTGCATCTTCCAGGCCACTCCAGGGGATCGATCGGCATCATAGCTAACGGCGAAGAGTTCTTTTGCGGCGACCTGCTGGTCAATGGTAAAAGACCCAGGCTGAACACCGTTATTGATGATCCGGAAACTGCCGATAACAGCGTCCGCAAGATAGTAAGTATGGGACCTGAGACAGTCTACCCTGGGCACGGTAAGCCGTTCTCAATGAACGCGTTATCGATACACCCGCCGGCCAAAATGAAGCGTTCTCAACCTCTGATCAGCCAGTATCCTACCCCCAGATGAATCAGGGTGCTGACCAGCAGAACAAACGTAAAAAAACCCTTCTGGGTCTTGTGCCGGAAAACCTCGCGCCCGGCCCAGCCGCCGGGAAACCCTCCCGCTAAAGCCAGCCAGTGCAGGACAGCTTCCGGTACACGCCAGCCCCTATTCCTGGCCCGGGCTTTGTCAAACCCGTATAAAATAAAGGTGACGATGCTCATTAAGATTAACCATACCGCGTAAATTATGAAGATTTGCGGTTCCATATCGCCTTAAGTTTACCATATGGTCTTTCCCCTGTCATATGCCAGGGCCTCTGCAATCCGGAACAATCTGATAGCTTTAATAAAGGAATTCATCTTTTTCCAGGCAAATACCCCAGATCCTCACAAAATCCTGATCATTCACGCTCCGGCTTCCATCCCTGATGGTAACACTTGCAGACTGTATGGACGATTGCTCCGGATGGGTCTCAGGAGTTGCGCTATAGCGTGGCAGAGTAGCAAACAATAATAGGGCATAACTCGCCATGGCGAGGTAGAGAGATGTGAGTCATTTGCCCAATAGTGCTATAATGGTGTCGTGGCTGTGTGGTGCAGGCAGTTGGAATCTAACATTTAGGGAGAGAAACTTGATGGACGAATTGAAGGTATTTACGGGAAATGCTAATCCTGCCCTGGCGCAGGCGATAGTCGATTATCTGGAAATCCCGTTGGGCAAATGCGAGGTATTTCAATTTTCCAATGAAAACACATTTGTCCGCATACTGGAAAATGTGCGCGAGCGCGACGTTTTCGTGGTCCAGCCTTTCTCAGCTCCGGTGAATAATAACTTGATGGAGCTTTTAATCATGCTGGATGCCTTTAAAAGGGCTTCCGCTTACCGTATTACGGCTGTTGTACCCTATTTCGGCTATGGGCGGACTGATAAAAAAGACCAGCCGAGGGTACCGATTACCGCTCGTCTGGTGGCTGATCTGTTGACTACCGCCGGAGCCGATCGTCTTCTCACGGTAGACCTGCATGCTCCGCAAATCCAGGGGTTTTTCAATATCCCGGTGGATGAACTGACTGCCCTTAATGTACTGGCCAACTATTTTATAGAGAAAAAACTTAACGGCAACCTGGTAGTTGTGGCTACTGACATCGGTATTTCTAAAAGAGCCCGCGACCTGGCGGAAAAGTTGAACGTGCCTCTGGCCATAATGGAAAAAAGGCGTTTGGGCAATGCCGACCGTACCGAGACGCTTAATGTCATCGGTGATGTCGATGGTAAAATGGCCCTGACTCTGGATGATGAGATCGATACTGGAGGCACCCTTGTGAATGTGGTCAATACCCTGCTGGAAAGGGGAGTAAAGGGAGTCTATTCCTGCTGTACCCATCCTGTCCTTTCCGGACCGGCTATTCAGAGGATCAATGGGTGTTCTGTCCAGGAAATAGTGGTTACGGACACTATTCCGCTGGGAGCCAAGAAGGTTGATAAGATTAAAGTATTGAGCATGGCCCCCTTGCTGGGAGAAGCCATTCATCGCATTCATACTGGCATGTCAATCGGTGCCATGTTTGAATAAAGGAAGCAAGAGTAAGCTGGTTTGAGCCCGGAAAAAGAAGAGAAGTTAGTTGAGATTTATCTCGCCCACGGAGAGGCTGAAGCCCAGGTGGTCAAGGCCAAGCTGGAAAGCAGCGGCATTCCCGCTCTGCTGAAATCTGCGGCTGCGCCCTCCGTACATGTATTTGTAGTGGACGGTCTGGGTGAATACCGGGTTATGGTTCCTGCATCTCTGGCAGAGGAAGCCAGGCAACTAGTGGAAGGTGATGTGGATGTTTAAAAAGTTGTTCGGAGGGCTTCTGGACTCCAACGAAAAGGAAATTGACCGGCTGAAGCCGATTATAAATAGAATCAACGATCTGGAACCCGATTTTGAGAGTTTGAGTGATAGCGAACTCCGCGCCAAGACTGGCGAGTTCAGGTCCCGCGTTCAGGAAGCGACCTCGCGGGCCAGAGAGGCTGTTGAAGAAACCCGGCGAGAACTGGCGGAAAAGCGCCAGTGCGAGGCCAACGCCCTCAACCCTTATCAGCAAGAAGAATTCGCCCACGAGTGCAAGGACCTGGAATCTCAACTGGAAAAACGGGAAGCCGAGCTTAAAGAAGCAGAGAAACGTATTCTGGATGATCTCCTTCCCGAGGCCTTCGCGGCTGTCCGGGAAGCTGCCAAACGTACCATCCGCCAGCGCCATTTCGATGTCCAGCTAATCGGCGGAATCGTACTCCACCAGGGCAAAATAGCCGAGATGAAGACCGGTGAAGGCAAGACCCTGGTAGCTACCTGTCCTCTTTATTTAAATTCCCTGACCGGGCGCGGCACTCACCTGATCACTGTCAACGATTACCTGGCTCGCCGCGACCCCTACTGGATGGGACCGGTTTATCATGCTCTGGGGATCAGAGTAGCTTCCATTTACCCGATGCAGACTCCCGATGAGCATAATCCAGCCCTG
>CAZELW010000012.1:0-14869 GCA_964513135.1 uncultured Dehalococcoidales bacterium | reverse complement strand
ACCGCCCAGACAGGGACCGCAGGTAGGCGTGCTGACAGCAGCTCCGGCCTTGATAAATGTTTCCAGCAAACCCTGCTTCATGGCCTCAAGGTAAATTTCCTGTGTGCCGGGCAGGACGATGCAGCGGACATGGGGATTCACCTTTTTTCCTTTCAATATGGCTGCCGCCACCTGCAGGTCATCCAGCCGGCCGTTAGTGCAGCTTCCGATAACCGACTGATCGATCTCGACCTGGTTGAAATGGCTGACCGGCTTTACGTTAGAGGGAAGATGCGGAGCCGCCACCTGGGGCTCGATCTGCGAGGCGTCCCAGTCAAATACCTGGGCGTATTCCGCGCCTTCATCCGGTTCATATGCCGTATATTGCCTAAGGGCTCGGGGTTTAACATACTCCAGTGTTTTGGCGTCAACTTTAAATAGACCGGCCTTGGCTCCGGCTTCGATAGCCATATTGGCTATAGTGAAGCGGCCGCTCATGGGTAAAGCATCGATAGCTTCTCCGGAAAATTCCATCGAGGCATACAGCGCCCCATCCACCCCGATCTGACCGATAGTATAAAGAATGAGGTCCTTGCCGCTCACCCATTTTTTCAAACTGCCGTTAAAAACGAACTTAATGGTCGGCGGCACTTTCATCCAGACATCTCCGGTGGCCATCGCCATGGCGATATCAGTGGAGCCCATACCGGTAGCAAAAGCTCCTACCGCACCATAAGTGCAGGTATGAGAATCAGCACCTACTACGACATCTCCGGGCAAGACCAGGCCTTTCTCCGGCAGCAGGACATGCTCAATACCGGTCTCTCCAATATCGAAATAAATAATGCCCTGCTCACGGGCGAACTCCCGCATCAGTTTGGCCTGTTCTGCGGAGTTGATATCCTTGTTCGGTACAAAATGGTCGGGGACCATGACCACTTTCCGGGGATCGAACACCTTCACCCCGAGCTTGCGAAATTCCCGTATAGCAATCGGTGCCGTAACATCATTGGACAGCACCATATCAACCTTACAATTTATAAATTCGCCTGCGCTGACCTTCGTTTTTCCCGCGTGTGCTGCCAGTATCTTTTCAGCTATAGTCATCATCTGTATTATCTATCCTCCGGTAGAAAGTCGAATCTGCCTTTCATGCAGCCTGTATTTTTTTCTGTTGTCTGGAAGGGTGGCCGATCTGTTATTATTGCAGAGCCATACCCTGGCCTTGCCTCTGCAAACATTTGCCCCCTTCATTTGATATGCGGTATAAATAAAACTGCCAGCGCCAGAGCGGTGACAACCGCCGAAGCGATATACAGGCCGCTTCCCGCCGCCATACCTATACCTGCCGTCACCCAAATAGTAGCGGCTGTAGTAAGGCCGGTGACGTAGCCTTCCTGCGAGCGAAAGATAATTGCTCCTGCCCCTAAAAACCCGACCCCGGCTACTACCCCCGCAGCCACCCTGGAAGGATCTACCGCACCAATAAATCCATATATTGAAATCACGGTAAACATGGCAGCACCGATCGCAATCAACATATGGGTACGCAAACCCGCCGGTTTACCGAGTATTTCACGTTGAACGCCGATCGCCGCTCCCAGTGCTGCCGCCAGGAGGAGGCGCAGGGACATTTCTAGTTCCGGTGGCATCAGGCACCGCTCCCCTTTACGCTGCTTCTCTCCGCAGCGGCTTTCTTGGCAAATAAAAGTCGGTTGAGAGCATTCATGTAAGCCTTGGCGCTGGCAACGATAATATCCGTATCGGCGCCGCGGCCGGTATAGGACACACCGTCACTTTCAACCCTGATCAATACTTCTCCCTGGGCATCGATTCCTTCGGTGACGGATTTTACACTGAACTCGGTCAGCTTGTTAGGCACACATACAATCCGGTTAATGGCTTTATAGACTGCATCTACCGGACCTGTCCCCAGAGAAGCATCGGCCAGGCTTTTCCCATCCGGACCGGTCAATCTGACCGCTGCCGTGGGCATCCCGTTGCCGCAGGAAACCTGGACCATCTCCAGATGATATACCTCGGATACTGTCCGCTTTTGCTGGGCGACGACCGATTCGATGTCTTTATCGGTAACCTCTTTTTTCTTGTCTGCCAGGTCCTTGAAAGCCTGGAAAGCCCGGTTCAGGTCTTCTTCATCCAGGCTGTAACCCAGTTCCGCCAGTCTTTCCTTAAAAGCGTGACGGCCGCTTAGCTTGCCCAGTACCAGGCTGCTGGCGCTAATGCCCACATCCTTGGGGTCCATTATCTCATAGGTAATCGGCAGCTTGATAACGCCGTCCTGATGAATGCCGGACTGGTGACGGAAGGCGTTGGCCCCTACAATCGCTTTGTTCGGCTGTACCAGAAAACCGGTCTTTTCGCTTACCAGGCGGCTGGTACTGTAAATCTGAGTAGTCTCGATGCCGGTGCTCAGATTGAAAAAGTCCTTCCGCGTCCGGATAGCCATGACAATCTCTTCCATCGAGGCATTGCCGGCCCGCTCTCCGATGCCGTTGATAGTGCATTCCACCTGGCGGGCGCCCCGGCGCACCGCCTCCAGACTGTTGGCTACCGCCAGCCCCAGGTCGTTATGGCAGTGTACGCTGACAATCGCCCGGTCAATATTGGGGACGTTTTTAAAAATTCCTTCAATACGCTCCCCCCACTCTTCAGGAATGGCATAGCCGACCGTATCCGGAATATTGAGGGTGGTGGCCCCGGCTTCGATTACCTCCGTCAGGATCTGATACATAAACTCGGGATTGGTTCGGCTGGCATCCATGGGTGAAAACTCAATGTCATCGGTGTACTTTTTGGCCCTGGCAACCATAGCCCGGGCACTTTCCAGAATTTCGTCCCGGCTCTTTTTCAATTGATGCATCAGGTGAATGTCGGAGGAAGAAAGGAAGATATGAATCCGCGGGCGGGCAGCATATTTGACAGCTTCCCAGGCTCGATCGACCGCCTGAGGATTAGCATGAGACAAAGCGCAAATTATCGGAGTGCGCACCTGCTCGGAAATCAACTTTACAGCTTCAAAATCACCCGGAGAGCTTGCTGGAAAACCGGATTCAATAACATCTACTTTCAGCTTTTCCAGTTGTTTGGCAATTTCCAGCTTCTCCTGGATATTCAGGGAGCCCCCGGCCGCCTGTTCTCCATCTCTTAGCGTAGTATCAAATATTATTACTTTATCCATAGAACATATCCCTTTGTTTCCCCATCATTATGGCCCTCTCCCACGAGGGGAGAGGGAAGATATCAGGTTATTTTTTCGATTCTTTCAACCAGGACATCATGGAACGAAGTTCTTTGCCGACATCCTCGATCAGGTGTTCCTGCTCCTGCCGTCTTGCGGCATTGAAGACTGGCCGGCCGGCCTGGTTTTCCAGGATCCATTCTCTGGCGAAGCGTCCGTCCTGGATCTCGGCCAGAATCTCTTCCATTTCGGCCCGGACATCATCGTTGATCACCCGCGGACCACGAGTATAGTCTCCGTATTCGGCGGTGTCGCTGATGGAATAGCGCATCCAGCTCAGGCCGCCCTTATAGACAAGGTCCACAATAAGCTTCAACTCATGCAGGCACTCGAAATAGGCGATCTCCGGTTGATAGCCGGCCATCACCAGCGTCTCGAACCCGGCCTTGATTAGCTCGGAAACACCGCCGCACAGGACCGCTTGCTCACCAAAAAGGTCAGTTTCCGTTTCTTCTGCAAAGGTGGTCTCAATGACTCCGGCACGGGTGGCTCCCAGGCCTTTGGCATAAGCCAGAGCTATCTTCTTGGCTTTACCGGAAGAATCCTGCTCCACAGCAATCAACGCCGGAGCTCCGGAACCCTCAGTATATACCTGGCGGACCATATGACCGGGAGATTTGGGAGCTATCATGGTAACATCTACCTCTTTGGGAGGAACGATCTGTCCGTAATGGATATTGAAGCCGTGGGCAAACATGAGCATCTTTCCGGCTTTCAAATTTTTCTCGACAGACTCCTGATAGACAGCCTTTTGGATTGCATCCGGCACCAGCATGACAATAATGTCCGCTTGCTTCGCCAGGTCGGCGGCCGACACGACGGTAAATTTGGCTTTCTTTGCGTCTTTCCAGCCCTGAGACCCTTCGGCATCGGAAACAATCACATTGCATCCGCTATCGCGCAAATTCAGGGCATGAGCATGTCCCTGGCTGCCATAACCGATTATACCAATGACTTTTCCCTCCAGAAATTTCAGATCGGCATCCTTGTCATAGTAAATTGTGGCCATTAATGATTTTTCCTCCTTATCATTGGATACAGCCAGCCTAATAAATTTTAGCCAGCTTGATTCTATATCAGGTGCAATTCCAGCCGTTTTCCTTCCGGAAAACAATCTCTACGGCTTCTCTTCGTCAGATCCCGATCCTCCGCGGACCATAGCGATCCGTCCGGTCCTGGCGATTTCTTTAATGCCGAAGGGACGCAGCAGGTCCATAAGGGATTCTATCTTGTCTTCGTCACCGGTTATCTGGATTGTCAAAGACTCCTGAGAAACATCCACGATATCTGCCCGGAAAATATCGACGATTTGTATGATCTCACTCCGGCTGCCGGATGGCGCTTTCACTTTGATTAAAGCCAGCTCACGGACTACGATATCTTCACCGGAAATATCAGTCACTTTTACAGTTTCAACTACTTTACCCAGCAGTTGCTTCCGTACCTGCTCTACAATCAGGGGTGAACCGTCGATTACTACAGTAATACGGGAAAATCCTGGCGTCTCACTGGGACCTACCGCAATGCTGGAAATATTGAAACCGCGTCTGCGGAAAAGGCTGACCATACGGTTCAATACTCCCGGTTTATCCTGTACCAGTGCTACTACGGTGTGTTTTGTTGCGGCCATACCACCTCCTCAATTCTGGGCTCCTCCAGAACAGTAGCCAGAGACTCGCCCGGGGGCACCATTGGATATACGTTCTCTTCCGGTTCAACTATAAAATTCAGCAGGAAAGACCCATCATGCTTCATTGCCTGTTCAATTGCCGGAATCACCTGGTCCTTGGTGGTTACCTCTAAACCTGGAATGCAATAAGCCTCAGCCAGTTTTACAAAATCCGGACAGGTCAACGGCGTAGCCATGTAGTGTTTCTTCCAGAATAGCTCCTGCCACTGGCGGACCATTCCCAGAAAGCCGTTATTCATGATGGCAATCTTGACAGAAATATTGTCCTGGACCAGAGTGGCCAACTCCTGTAAAGTCATCTGAAAACCGCCGTCTCCGGCGATACACCAGACAGTCTTATCGGGAACACCGACCTTAACGCCCATAGCCGCGGGCAATTCAAAGCCCATCGTACCCAGGCCGCCTGATGAAATAAATGAATTGGGTTTATCATACCAGTAATGCTGGGCCGCCCACATTTGATGCTGTCCAACGCCGGTAACGATAACCGCTTCACCTTTGGTGGCCTCATATATCTTCCGCATAACATACTGCGGCAAAAGTCTGGAAGAGTTCTTGATCCTGGAAGTGACCATGGGATGCTCTTTTCGCCAGCCGTCCAGTTGGTTCAGCCACTCAACATGATATCCGGAATGCAACTGCTTGTTCAAAGCCACTAAAACTCTTTTTACATCTCCCACAATAGGTATATCCACGCGGACATTCTTGCCGATTTCCGCAGGATCGATATCAATATGAATAACCCTGGCTTTCGGCGCAAAGGATTCTACCCGCGCCGTGGCCCGGTCATCGAACCGCATCCCGACCGCGATGATTAGATCGGATTCGCAGACCGCCATATTGGCATAAGCCATACCATGCATACCCAGCATCCCGTAGCTCAAAACGTGGGATTCAGGGAAAGAGCCAATGCCCAAAAAAGTTGTCACAACCGGAATCTGGGCTGTCTCTGCCATTTGCCTCAGCTCGTCATATGCTCCGGATATGATCACTCCCCTTCCGGCTATTATCAGTGGCTTTTCAGACTCATCAATAGCCTGCGCCGCTTTCTTGACCTGAGTGGGATGGCCTTCATAAGTCGGATTATACCCCGGCAAATACACATAGTCCGGATATGAAAATTCCGCTTTCTCGGTAAACACATCCACCGGAATATCAATAAGCATCGGCCCCGGACGGCCGGTTGTCGCCATATAGAAAGCTTCCTTAATAATACGAGGCAAATGGGCCGCTTCGCGCACCAGGAAATTATGCTTGGTAATGGGCAAAGTAATACCGGTTATGTCAACTTCCTGAAATGCGTCTTTGCCGATAACAGACCTTTCCACCTGCCCTGTGATAGCAATAAGAGGAACTGAGTCCAGATGGGCATTGGCGATGCCGGTTACCAGATTGGTTGCTCCAGGACCTGATGTAGCCAGGCAGACGCCTACTTTTCCGGTTACCCTGGCATAGCCGTCAGCCGCGTGAGCAGCCGACTGTTCATGCCTCACCAGTATATGGCGTAAAGAGGGATACTGCATCAGCGTGTCATATAACGGGATGACCTTCCCCCCGGGAAAGCCGAAAATTACCTCGACTCCTTCTTTGATAAGACATTCACATAAAATTTGTGCACCTGTTAATTCCATACCACCGTTAGCCCCCTCATGCTTAGCAGCGGACCGAACGATTTCCGGTCCGGTATTGAACTGTGACATTCTCATAACAATTTACTCCCGGAAGACCGCCCCCGTACTGGCCGAGGTAACCTTATCGACATACCTTTTTAGATAGCCGGACTGTACCCTGGACTTGAACTCGGGTACATCAGCCAGGCGCTGCGCTATTTCTTGTTCGCTCAATTCAACTTCCAGTTTATAATTGGGAATATCTATTTTGATAATGTCGCCTTCTCTGACCGCGGCAATAGGCCCCCGGCTGGCTGCTTCAGGAGAAACATGACCGATAGAGGAGCCGCGGGTAGCGCCAGAAAAACGGCCGTCCGTAATTAAGGCTACCTGTTTGTCCAGGCCCATTCCGGCAATTATAGAAGTCGGAGTCAGCATTTCCCGCATCCCGGGCCCGCCTCTGGGCCCTTCATAACGGATTATCACCACATCACCCGGCTTGATAGTTCCCCCCATAATCCCCTTAAAAGCATCCTCTTCAGAATCAAAGACCCGCGCCGGGCCGGTATGTACCATCATTTCAGGGACCACGGCTGCCCGCTTCACGACCGCTCCTTCAGGGGCCAGGTTGCCGAACAGTATGGCGGTACCGCCTTTCTGGGAATAAGCCGTATCGATGGAGCGTATCACGTCCTTATCCGTCACCTGAGCCCGAGATATGGTCTCGCCGATGGTCTCCCCGGTCACGGTCTTTACGCCGGTATTGAGCAGCTTCTCAATCTGTTTCATAACAGCCGGGATGCCGCCGGCGCGGTCCAGGTCTTCGATATGGTGAGCGCCGGCCGGACTGAGCTTGCAAATATATGGCGTTCTTTCGCTGATCTCATTCACATCCTGTAAAGGGAACTGGAAGCCAGCCTCATGTGCTATCGCCGTAAAATGTAAAATTGAGTTAGTGCTACCGCCCAGGGCCATATCCACCGTGAGAGCGTTCTGTATCGATTCCCGGGTAATAATGTCCCTCGGACGGATATTATTCTTTAAAATAGAGATGATCTGCTGCCCGGCATTCTTGGCCAGTCTCCTGCGCCTGATGTCTACGGCAGGGATAGTGCCGTTCCCGGTCAGGCCCATACCGATGGCTTCGGTCAGGCAGTTCATAGTATTGGCGGTATACATTCCGGAACAGCTTCCACAGCCCGGACAGGAAGCCTGTTCAAGCCGGGTCAAATCGTCTTCCGATATCTTTCCTGCAGCGGCCTGGCCGACCCCCTCAAATGTGGAACTCAGATCGACAATCCGGGTACCATTTTCCGTCGATAGTTTACCGGCCATCATCGGCCCGCCGCTGATGAATATGGACGGCAGGTTAAGCCTCAAGGCCGCCATCAGCATTCCGGGTATGATTTTATCGCAGTTTGGGATAAAGACCAGGGCATCAAAGGCATGGGCTTCAGCCACTGTTTCCACCGAGTCCGCGATCAGCTCACGGCTGGGTAGGCTGAATTTCATGCCGGCATGATTCATGGCGATTCCATCGCAGACAGCTATAGTATTAACTTCAAACGGGACGCCTCCGGCGCTGCGGACTCCATCTTTAACGGCTTGCGAAATCTCTCTCAAATGCATATGGCCGGGGACTATTTCACTGAAGCTGTTGATGATTCCGATAAAAGGTTTATCAAAATCCTGCCGGGTGCACCCCAGGGCATATAGCAGAGATCGGTGCGGCGCCCGCTCAATTCCCTTCTTTATCGAATCACTTTTCATTTTCTCGCTTCTCCCGTTATAAGTGCCTTTTAAAAAATAAACGCCCCCAAAGGACGGTTTATCCCTCTATATTTGTTGAATCCGGTATCACACCAAACATAACATAGCGATTATTCATTGTCAATCATGTTCCAAATACAAAATCCGGAGAATTTCCGTTGTTTCCCCCGTCATGATAGAAACCTTTGACTAATAAAAAACCCAGGAGATATCTCCTGGGCCTGGAGTGCGGGGTTATTAATTTTTAATCGACTTATTTCGAACCGGACACACGCCAAGCCCTTTGCACTTCAGGTGCAATAAGTACGAGTACCAGGTTGGCGTTCCAATTCATCCAAAACATTTATTAACTCGAGCTCCCACAATAGCAAGGTAACCTGATTGTACTATTATTTAACGGCTCTTGTCAAATAGAGCCCTCATCTTCTATCTGGTGCACTTTATCCAGCCGGCGCTGGTGTCGGCCGCCTTCAAACGGAGTTTTGAAGAAGGCCTCCAGCATTTCCTCGAGTCCGCTGGTACCCCTTTCAGCCCCCAGGCATATGATATTTGCATCGTTATGTAAGCGGGCTCTCTCCGCCGCGAAAGAATCGCAGCAAAGAGCGGCGCGAATGCCTCGGACCTTGTTGGCGGCAATACTCATACCGATGCCGGTCCCGCAGATTAAAACCCCGCGGTCATATTCATTATGAACGACTGCATCGGAAACCGTCTTTGCGACATCCGGATAGTCTACCGGTTCGGCAGTGTCAGGGCCGAAGTCCTGGCAGCTATGTCCCATCCCCGTCAGCAGTTCAATCACCAGTTTTTTGTAGTCCAGCCCCCGGTGGTCCGAGCCAACAGCAATTTTCATAAATTCCACAACCCTACTTTCTAGGCAACTTCTGTAACAGCAGCAATCTCGTCTCTTGAAATCGCACCCTCACGCAGAATTACGGGGAACTCGCCGGTAACATCAACAACTGTAGACTCCGTTCCCCCGGGGCTCGGAAATGCGTCAATAACCAGGTCTACGGCATCACCCAGTTCCCGGCGGACTTCATCCGCTGTAACCAGGTTATGCTTTCCAGTCAGATTGGCGCTGGTACCGACCAGAGGCATGCCGCTGCCCTGGATCAAAGCGCAGGGCACAGGATGATCAGGTATCCGGATAGCAACCGTATCCCCGCCGCCGGTGATAATATCCTTGACTATTTTCGTGCGGTACACCACCAGGGTCAGTGCTCCTGGCAGGAATTTTTTTATCAATCTCCAGCCATCGGGAGATATGTCCAGGGCAATCTCATGTATCTGAGCGGCGCTCGCCAGAAGTAATGGCAGGGCCATGGTTGAGGGTCGCTGTTTTATCTCATATATTCTTTTGATTCCGGATTCAATATATATTCCTGCCCCCATTCCGTAGACTGTGTCCGTTGGAAATGCCACCACTCCTCCCCTGCGTATGATTTCAATTCCTTTTTCAACTTGCTTTTGGACATCTTCGGGTAATTCGCTCTCCATTATTTAACCCCACATAAAATATAATTTAGCAATTAATGATTTCTCTCGAAATACAGGCTGCACCGGGTGGCCCGGTACTTTCGGCATTGGCGCCGGGTTTCATCTGTTATTGCGAGGGTACTTTACTTCTCCGAGACAATCTTAAACCATCTCCAACCGGGACTGAATGTTGAAACACCGGATTGGGCCTGTCCCCGTACAGGAAAATGATGACTGGGGAAAGATCGGGAAAACTGCCTCAGGGAAGTGGAATCTTATAACAGAACCACCAGTTCCCAGTATACCATAATGCCATCTGCCTGATAAATCCGGGTAACGCGGCAGGTATATTGCCCCTGTGTCTCCCTGAATATTGACTATATTCTGCTATGTCTCCAAAAAATTCGCTTACGCAAGATAAACAGGAAAATAACAATTAGCACCAGCAGCACCGATACCACGATCAGAGGAATAAGCAAAGAAAGAATTGAAGTTCCGATAGCAGCGGCATGTTCTCCCGTAGCTATGACTGGATTGGCTGTACCGCCGGTCGTGGCTGAAGAAGCCAGCCTGGTTAACACGGTGCTGCTTTGTACTGTGGCCGCTATACCTCCACCAACAATAAAACCGGTAACCCATTTAAGCATGCTGTTATCTATAGGAAGTACGGATGTCAGGAGCAAGGTACCCGCCCCCACTGACAGCGGGGTGGCGATGGTGTCCAGTATATTATCCACAAACGGCACATAATAGGCCACTATTTCAACAACTGTGGCAGTTCCCAAACAGACCATGGCAGGCCAACTTCCCAGCCAGGTGAAGCCCTCCTGGGCCGGAAAGATCCCAAAATGCGCAGCGATACTGGCTACTAGCATAGGGACAAAGATCCTGAATCCGGCGCTGGCAGCCAATCCGATCCCTAAAGCGATAGCGGTGATTATTTCCGTATCCATTGAATTTTATTTTATACTTTTTATTTTGTTATGGAAAATAGCATTTTTCGCCGTACCGGTTAGTTGATGATTTGCTCCCTGCCTTTCACTTTTATTACCCTGTCATAATAAGTAAAGCTTTACCGGACCTGTATAATCATGAAGACTGTTAGTTATTCCATTTACCGTCCCAGGTTAAAAATATTCCGGTGACTTTGCCCATGCTTTCGCTTCTTGACCGCCAGCCGGATTCAGGGAATAACGCGACAGGAACATATTCTTCCCCCTCCACCACTTCCACTTTAGATACCGACCGTTTGGGATGCGGCATACCCTCCATCCAGCCTGTGGCATCTATATATATCAGGCCCTTATCGGTTGTTTGAAAAGCATTGCAAGCGTGCCCTGCATTAGAAGTTATTCCCAAATTGTAGGGGTCCGAATAACCCGTCATATCAAGACTAACATAGGCACACCTGATACCGGCTTTCTCAGCTTCGTTATGCAGCCTTTCGGCAAAATCGGCACAAACGTGTGGGTCATACGGTTGTATTACCTCATCAATTATGTCCTGGATTCTGTCCAGATTGACTATGTTTTCAGCCGTACCAAAATAAAAGCCAGTCGCCTGAGATGTATACCGGTAAGGGAATTGGTCGGTTTTATTTTTCTTAAGGAAATCTGTTAGTTGAGCATAAGTCGGATTGACTGCCTCTTTATTATTAATCAGGATAATAAATTCTCCCTCATCATCATAGCAGCCATTCCCTCCGATATTCCCGTCAGGAGAGTTAACTAATCCCAGATAATAGTTTTTATATATTCCCGTCCTCGTGCTAATGCTCTGGTCTGCATCTGATTCTGATGTTTGAACAGATATCTGGACCGGGGTAACAACCGGGCCCGGTATGCTCGCGGGTGTTGTAGCAGGAGGTGTTAACGGAGTCCGACTCAAGCTTGATTGGCTGATTGCCTCATTATTACTGGCGAACGCCGCCTGTATTTTATCCAGGGCTACATCTTTATAGCCTGACATGGGCTGAACGCCGGCAAAGGAGAAGATTAAAAATAGTCCGATTATGGAAAATACCGTCATCTTCATGCTTGGCCGTCGCCAACTGTTCTTTGAAACAACCCTCCAGAGCCAGATGAAGAAAGCAAATTCAGCAATAAACAACAGGCTGCCTGTTAATGCACTGTAAAATTGCTGCGAAAACAGCACAATACCTGTCCGGACAATTATACCCAGTGATGCTAATATAGCCAGATTTAAAAACAGCCTGTAGAATCTCCCGGTCCATTTATGGTACTTCCTGGTGTAATAGCCAAACCATTTCTCGATTGAAAATATACAGGAAAAGCCGATCAATATCCATAATGGAATGAAAGTTCCGATAGCTATGCTGACGGCAATACCAATGATAGATAAAGCGAATATTAATAGTAGCGCTATTAACCAGCCCTGTATTTCAAAATCATTGCGCTTTTTAATCGAATTTTTACTTTGATTGCCTGTACTGCTTGAAAGGTCTGCCAACTGATTTGAGCTCTCTGTCCGTCCGGTATGACCGCTTCTTTTAGATATATCATCTATTGATCTTCCGGAGAACTTGCACTCTAAGTTCAGGCATTCATACTCCTTTGTTTTCGTGTTGTACCAGAGAGATCTTTTACCGCATTTCGGGCATGGAGTCACATTTCCGCGTTGTGTTTTATTTATTGGAATTCCCAATCTGTTTGCACAGCAGTCCGCGCAGTTACAGGAAGGCGGGTGCGGTTCTCTCATATAGTCTCTTTCGATTAAAGGCATACCTTACTCCCCCGAATTATGTCAACATATTGTAGTCAGGGAATTACACATGGTCAATCATACTTTTGTACTACGCAGAATTGCCGATAATGAGGTTACGTCAAATTGATTTATGTCACATGCGCCCCAGCCTTAAAAATCTTAAAAATAATGTACTTCACATTGACAACAATCTGGTACAATGGTAAGCTTTTTATAACATGGATAATGTTGAAAACCCACGTAATTTGACCTCAGAACAGAGTCACCGTGTAGCAACCAGCAACGACATCGAAGTATCCACGTACTTGGAGATCGCCAAGCAGAAGACCGGTCAGCGCCCTATTGAGACCGGGGAGCCAGTTATATTACCTGAGCGTGAAGCCATTATCATTATAGATTTCGGTTCTCAATACAGCATGTTGATCGCCAGGAGGGTCCGTGAGCTTCAGGTATATTGTGAGCTGGTAGCTCATGATACGCCCTGGGAGAAAATCGCTCCTCTCAATCCGAAGGGGTTCATTCTCTCCGGAGGGCCTTCCAGCGTCTATGATCAGGATGCGCCGCTGGCGCCGTCTTATGTTTACGAGAGCCATCTACCGGTGTTAGGAATATGCTACGGTATGCAGGTAATTACCCGGCAGCTTGGCGGAACAGTAGCTCCCGGAGCCCGCAAAGAATACGGCCACACGATTCTTCATCTGAGCAATATGGATTCTCCTCTCTTCGCCGACCTGCCGGAAACCACTGCCGTCTGGATGAGCCATGGAGACAAAATCGAAGAGATGCCTAAAGGGTTTACTTCTCTGGCTTATACCGAGAATACAACCGTGGCAGTAATGGGAAACGATCAGGGAATCTTCGGGCTGCAGTTCCATCCTGAAGTAGTCCATACTCCCGAAGGGAAAAATATTTTAAAGAATTTTATTTATCGGATTTGCTGCTGTCGCGGCAACTGGACGATAGGAAACTTCATCGAAGAGAGTATTTGCCGAATTCGCGAACAGGTTGGAGACGGTAAAGTGATTTGTGCGCTCTCTGGCGGTGTGGATTCTGCGGTGGTCGCCACACTGATCCACCAGGCGATCGGCGACCAGCTCACCTGTATCTTTGTCGATCACGGTCTGATGCGCAAAGGGGAAGTAGAACAGACTTTTAACATTTTCCGTCTCAATATGGGCATGAATATCATTCTTTCAGAATCTGCCGACAGATTCCTCGATAAATTGAAAGGTGTGATTGATCCGGAAGCTAAGCGAAAAATAATTGGAGAAGAATTTATCCGTGTATTTGAGGAGGAAGCCCGCAAAATCGGAAAAGTCGATTTTCTGGCACAGGGTACTCTGTACCCGGATGTTATAGAAAGCGCTCTATCAGGAAGCCGCGCCTCCGCTAAAATAAAAACCCATCATAATGTCGGCGGGCTGCCGGCTGATATGGCTCTGCGCTTGTTGGAGCCATTGCGTTCGCTGTTCAAGGATGAGGTACGCAATGTAGGCGCCCAGCTGGGGCTGCCGGAAGAGATGGTCTGGCGGCAACCCTTCCCGGGGCCGGGTCTGGCCATACGCATTATTGGTGAAGTGACCAGAGAAAAGCTGGAACTGCTTCGCGAAGCTGACAATATAGTAATGGATGAAATCAGAGCGGCCGGTCTTTACCGCCCTCTGTGGCAAAGTTTCGCCGTCCTTACCGATGTTAAATCGGTGGGAGTCATGGGCGATTTTCGCACTTACGGATATCTCCTGGCCATTCGCGCGGTCACCAGTGATGACGCTATGACCGCTGATTGGGCGCGTCTCCCCTATGATCTTCTGGCCCGCATCTCTAACCGCATTGTGAATGAAGTGCCCGGCATTAACCGGGTAGTTTATGATATCACCTCTAAACCACCTTCAACCATAGAGTGGGAATAGCCGCACCCGGAAAGACCGCCCGGGGTGGTTTTTTAAAGAGCCGAAAAACGGGCAGTCTGTTACCGGAGCGTTATCAGGAGGAACTACTCTGAAAGTATTAGTCATTGGAAATGGTGCCCGCGAACATACTCTGGTCTGGAAGCTGAGTCAGAGTCCCCGTGTCTCACAGATTCTGGCTGCCCCGGGCAATGCCGGCACAGCCGCAATAGCGACCAACCTGAATGTAAAGCCGACCGACCTGGAGGCACTGACAACTATTGTCAGAGAAAATCGCATCGAGTTGATCGTTGTCGGCCCGGAAGCCCCGCTGGCAGCCGGTATAGTAGACCATTTCCGGAAAATCGGTGTTCCCATCTTCGGGCCGACTCAGGCCGCCGCCCAGATCGAAGCCAGTAAGGCTTTTTCCAAAAATCTCATGCAAAAATACGGGATTCCCTGCGCCGCAAGC
>CAZELW010000011.1:0-15119 GCA_964513135.1 uncultured Dehalococcoidales bacterium | reverse complement strand
CGTCCGGCTGTCCTCCAGTATCTTTAACGGGTCGTCCCCTTTCTCCAGCCTCTCCCTGGTAGCCTGGATCGCTTCCTCTTCCTTTAAGTCGGCTAATAACTCCGCTAATCCTTCGGACATTCCTTCCCTCCTTATCATGAAGTCATTGATTTTTTGCTATTATAGCCTATTTCAGGGCAGCTAACAAATAGATATTTCTTATGGATATTTCTTATAGCGAAATAACAGTTATGCCAATTTCAGGCCCGGTACAACATCCATATCAAGGCTATCTACTTTGCCGGACCGGAAGCGGTAATAGGCACAGGCGGCAATCATGGCTGCATTATCAGTGCACAGGATGAAAGGCGGGACAGAGACCGGGAAGGGAGAACTGTCCAGAAGATGCTGACGGAGGGCTTTATTGGCAGCGACCCCTCCCGCCAGCAGAATCCGGCTGACCCCCTGCTCTCTGGCCAGGGCGACGGTCTTGGCGACCAGCACCTCTACAACAGCCTTCTGAAAGCTGGAGGCAGCATCATTCCTGGAAGGCCGATCGTCCTGTCGGCTATCATCCAGGGATATCTTGCCATTCTCAACCAGACGCAGCAAGGCAGTCTTGATTCCCGAGAAACTGAAGTCATTGGTCCCTTCCAGCCAGGCGTGGGGAAGCCTGATAATGGGCGTACCCTTTTCGGCAGCCTCCTGGATCCTGGGACCACCGGGGTAGCCCATGCCCAATATGCGGGCTACCTTATCAAAGGCTTCGCCAGCAGCATCATCCCGGGTCCGACCAAGCAAGGTATAGTCACCATGATCTCGCATCAATACCAGATCACTGTGGCCGCCGGAGACTATCAGGCAGACCAGCGGAAAATCGATGTCCGAGCCGGTCAACCAGTTAGCATAGATATGCCCTTCCAGATGGTTGACACCGATAAGGGGCAACTGATGAGCCAGGGCAATGGCCTTGGCGGTATTGACGCCGACCAGCAAAGAGCCGGCCAGCCCCGGTCCTCTGGTGACTGCAACCGCATCGATATCCTGCCAGCCAGTCTTCGCCTCCTTCATGGACTGCTCTATCACAGGAATAATGGAAAGCATATGCTGCCTGGAGGCCACCTCGGGGACAACACCACCGTAACGGGCATGGATTTCCACCTGGGAAGAGATTATATTGGAAAGGACTCTGGCGCCATCCTCCACCACGCTGGCGGCTGTTTCGTCACAAGAGGTCTCAATACCCAGAATTTTCATATAATCGAATTATAACGCATTTCCCCACCTTTGACACCACTGCCAGAAAGTAATACTATCCCTGAAGGAGAGAGTATTTTTAAAGGACAGCGCTATGATAAAAGACGCCAACCTGACTGTGAATAATTTAAAGATCGTCGGACAGCTTTATCTTCCGGAGAAAGTCAGCCCGCCTTACCCGGCAGTGATTCTCTGCCATGGGGTCCCTTCAGGTATAGTCGATCCGACCGACCCCGGTTATCCTCTGCTGGCGCAAACCATAGCCGACCAGGGCTTCGCCGTATATACCTTCCGCTTCCGCGGCACCGGAGAGAGCGAAGGGAACTTTGACATTGCCGGCTGGACTCGCGACCTGGAGTCCGCGATTGATTATCTGTGGAATCTAAAAGACATCGACCCGGCCCACATCATTCTGATTGGATTCAGCGCCGGGGCTGCCACAGCCATCTATACGGGGGCACTGGACAAGCGGGTCTACGGCATAGTCTCCTGCGCTTCTCCGTCCGATTTCAGCGTCATTACCGATGTTGAAAAGCCCAAATATACTATAGACCATTTCCGGAATATCGGGATTATCCGTGATCCTGAATTTCCGCCTTCGATGGAACGCTGGCTAAACGATTTTCGCAGGGTAAGCGCCATTGACAGCATCGCCGGTATCTCGCCTCGCCCGCTTCTTATTATCCACGGGACCGCGGACACGGTGGTGTCCGTACAGAGCGCCCACAAGCTTTTTGAAAGAGCCGGAGAACCCAAACAAAAGGTTATTATCGAAAGCGGTGAGCACAGGCTGCGCAGAAATGAAACTGCGGTACAGACCATTCTTAAGTGGTTGAAAGAGCAACTGGCCCAGAACTCGTCCGGTTAGCGGTCTGTCCAGCGGCACCGGCGGAAGGGTATTTTAAAGACACCGGCATCCAGGAGGCCTCTGCATTCAAGACTTTCATCACCGGGTCCGACGAACCCCGGAATATTATTTGATTTAAGGAGCAATTGCCGCTAAAAACGAAGAGCAGCAGCCACATCCAGGGACCGGAATTAACAAAAGGGAAAGACTATAAAATTTAAAAGCCAATCAGCCTGACTGCTGACTGGCTTTGAGAGACCTATCGCAAAATTTTCGAAAAATAACAGCTCTTTAAGGCAGCTCCGCCTTTCCGTGATATCTGAACGACAGCTTGACTTTAACCCGATAGGAGATGACCTTTCCTCCGTCAATCTGCATATCCATCTCTTCAATCTCGGCAATACGCAAGTCCTGAATGCTTTTAGAAGCTTCTTCTATAACCGAGGCAGCGGCTTTTTCCCATGATTCTGTGCTGGTACCGATAAGAGTGATGACTTTATAGAATTTTCCGTCCACCTGTACCTCCTCAGAGTATTTTCTTATATGAGTATTCTATAAGTAAAATGTGACAATTGTCAAGCATAGGCTGTTTGGTTTAGAGGTTTTCGCCCTATTAAAATCTCATTCCTGTTTAGCTATATACAGCAGGCAAAGTGTTGACAAAGGTGGAAAATGGCCTTAGTCTATATTAAACGCAGGCCTAATAGCCGATCGATATGGAAAAGGAGGGCAGACAGATGTCTGAGAGCAAATACGCCCGCTACATGACCACGGACTGTATCAAACCCAACAAGAAGGGTGACCGGCTGATGATGAGCACCCGGCAACTGGAGCAATTCGGGGCCGGGAATTTTTCCATGGACTGCATCTACGTGGTGGACCCGCGCGTTCTGAACGATAAAAACCACAAGCATACCTTTGACCAGTACCTGTGCTTTTTCTCGGCGAACCCGGACAATGCGCACGATTTTGATGCCGAGGTTGAGATGTTCCTGGGCGAGGAACAGGAGCAGGTGCTGATCACACAGCCCACAGTGCTCCACATACCGGCCGGACTGCAACACTGCCCGTTAACCGTTAAAAAGATAAACCGGCCTTTGCTGTTCGTCGATGTGGCGCTGACTGCCCGGTATGCTGCGGCTGAAACCGCCGCGAAGAGATAAACCGGAGATCAATACATCTCAGCTAAATTTACCTGGCTGAGCTTTTCCGCGCCGGTTTCCGTAATCAGGTAAGTATAACCGGCGCCAAAGCCGTCACCACCCAACTCTTTGACAATGGGGGGATGCACTGCCAGGGTCATGCGAGGCTGGAGAACGGTATCATTCGTCTCGGTAATAGACCAGAAATCGATCGCATCCAGACCGAGAGCATGTCCGGGGCGGAAGGGATATAGATAGCCGCTCTCAAGAACACTTTTCCGCATGATGTGGTAGAGTTCCGATATCTTCGTGCCCGGACGAAGAAGAGCTGCGCCGGCTTCCTGGGCCCGGACCCAGGCCTGAGCCATTTTTCTGATATAGGCCGGAGGATTGACCACCGGGATAGTTACCGGCAACTGGCCGTAATATCCGTCATAAGCCGGAGTGATCTCCATAAAAAGAGTGCCGGCGGCTGACAGCCGATCGCCGACCGGATTGAATTTCATATTCATGGTAGCGCCGTTAGCATCCAGCAGGTCCATGGAATATTCGCAGCCGTGATTATAAATCATATGCTTCACGGCGCCATATATTTCGAAATCGCTGAGGTCGGGCCGTACCATTTCACGCAGCATATGAAAGACCCTGTCTGCTATCCAGCAGGAGATCCTGATTTTTTCTATCTCCTCATCGCTCTTGATCAGGCGCAGAGGTTCAAAGATTTCAGTAGCATCCACCAGCCGGCCCTGGTATTTTTCCTCGATATATTTATACAGGGGATCGAGCGCCTGGTCAAAACCTATAATACCCAGCTTATTTCCTTTGTCGAAACGGGCAATTTCCCGGCCGACCGTTTCGACCGGGTTACCGGCTTCGATAACATCCAGAGGAACCTCTTTCCTGTAATAAAGCTCAATCTTGCGGCCGACCAGCAGAACCGGTGTGCCTTCAAAGGGAACAATGCAGTACCCACCATTCCCCAGACCGGTCAGATAGCGGATATTACCGCGATTAAAATAATCAGAACGTCCGGAGGCAATCAGGCAGTCAACTTCCCGGCGGCGCATCCAGTCCCGGATAGCCGAGTAGCGACGGTCCATTTCCTGCATGGAGATACTCATACCAAATCCTCCTTTGGGAAGGGCGTTTCAGCATGAAGCTATCTTATAACGGCTGATCCGGTTAAGTCAACAATGATGGATTGGGTGGTGAACCATCCAGAAAAACCCGGACTGATGTCGCGATGAAGTCGAACGCTATTCTGATGCTTCGGCAGGAAAAATAGTCAATTCCCTGAGGTTGACCCAATCTCTCAGCAAGGTGACCCGGAATTCTTTTCCGATATCTTCTTTCCCCAGAGAACGGTGGATATCATCAATCCTGGATACCGGTTTCCCATTCAGTGAAATAATGATATCCCCCTCTATCAATCCGGAACGGCTGGCAGGGCTATTCGGCACGACATCCATGACCTGAACTGCAGTCTCGTTTTTCAGGTTGAAATGCCTGACAACTCTCACCGGAAGCGGAATATTCTGGCCGGCAATCCCCAGAAATGCCCGGACCACCCTGCCTTCCCGAAGGATGGAAGTGATGACCCAACGCATGGTATTTACGGGGACGGCAAAACAAATACCCTGAGCATTTGAAATGATGGCGGTGTTGATGCCAACCACCTGGCCGCCGGCATCCACCAGGGGACCGCCGCTGTTACCCGGATTCAGAGCGGCGTCAGTCTGGATGATATTTTCAATAAGCCGGCCGGAACGGCTGCGCAAAGAACGTCCCAGGGCGCTGACCACCCCGGCGGTAACCGTATTTTGGAAGCCAAGAGGATTGCCGATGGCGATAACCAGTTGCCCTACCTGGAGTCTGTCGGAATCCCCCAGATTGGCAAGGGGCAAACCGGAAGCCTGTACTCTCAGCAAGGCCAGATCGGTGGCTGTATCTTTCCCAATCAACTCAGCACTATATCTGGAGCCGTCAGCCAGAGTTACGTTATATTCATCCGCTATTTCAACAACATGGCTGTTGGTAACACAATAGCCGTCAGGTGTTATGATCACTCCTGAACCAGTGCCTCTGGTTTCCCGATGCATCCGGGCATGCCCGTCGTCACCTCTTCTTTTGACATGGACATGCGCGACGGACGGCCCCACTTTCCTGACAGCGCCAGTAACAGCCTGTGAATAGGCGTCCAGAATCTCAGACCCGGGTCCAGCCGGGGCTGAGGGTTCCACAGTCCCTCCACGGGCGGGGTAATCAAGATACCTCAGATGATAATCAGACGATGAAGATGCCATATACTATCATTTTAGTCTCCGATCAATCCGGTTTTCAAAGCACTCTGGTATACCCAGGGTATAGCCTGTCAAGGGGTGCATAAATCTATTTGACTCTATCTTCGTATGTGTTATTATAATACCGGGCAAAGGAATATTATGGTAAAGAAATATGACGTAATTATCATCGGCAGCGGACCAGCCGGCATCTTTGCCGCCATGGAGATAACCCGGGATTCCGGATTAAGTCTTTTACTGCTGGAGAAGGGCAAGGACCTGGGCGGCCGCATATGTCCGGCACGAAACAGCTCACGGCAGTGTCTCTCCTGCTCGCCCTGCAACCTGGTCTGCGGTCTGGGGGGAGCCGGCGCCTTCAGTGATGGAAAATTGACTTTAACACCGGAGGTTGGAGGCTGGCTCAAGGACTATCTGGGAGAAGTCAAGACCAGAGAGCTATTGAGATACATCGACCAGGTCTATCTGCGTTTTGGAGCGCCGGAGAAAATGTACGGCGTGGAGCCCGAGGTAGAAAGACTCCGCCATCAGGCGACCTTATCAGACCTGAAACTGGTACCAGTGCCGCTGCGCCACATGGGCACGGAAAATTGTTACTCCGTTCTAAAGGCGATGCGCGACCATCTTAATAACCATCTTGAGGTCAAGCTGGAAACCGTCGCCACCCGTGTGCTTGTGGAAAACGGTGAAGTGAAGGGAATCGAGACTGCTGATGGAGAGATATATGAGTGTAAATATCTGATTCTGGCGCCCGGACGGGAGGGGGCTGACTGGCTTTCCAGGGAAGCTCAACGGCTGGGACTGACCATGCATAATAATCCGGTGGATGTTGGAGTCAGGGTCGAGGTCCCCAGGGCAGTGATGGACAACCTGACCGGCGTGCTTTACGAAGCCAAGCTGGAGTATTTTTCCAAAAGCTTTGACGACCGTATCCGCACATTCTGCATGTGTCCGGGTGGCGAGGTCACTATGGAAAATACCGGCGGGGCCGATCCGGTAGTCACGGTTAACGGACACAGCTACGCGGACAGATGTACGGAAAATACTAACTTTGCCATTCTCGTCAGCACGGATTTTACCGCGCCGTTTCATGAACCCATTGCCTACGGCAAGTATATCGCTCGCCTGGCCAATATCCTCAGTGGAGGCGTGCTGGTCCAGAGGCTTGGCGACCTGACCAGCGGTCACCGGACAAACAACACCCGCATTGGAAAAGGACTGGTACAACCTACCCTGAAAAATGCTGTTCCGGGAGATCTTAGCTTTGTGCTGCCCTACCGTCATTTAAAAGGAATTATCGAGATGCTTCAGGCGATGGATGGTCTCGCGCCCGGTGTGGCATCCCGGCATACCCTGCTGTACGGGGTTGAGGTTAAGTTCTACTCTCTGCGTCCGCAGCTCAGCCCGGTTATGGAGACCGAGGTCCGCAACCTTTTCGGAGCAGGGGATGGAGCAGGTGTCAGCCGCGGCTTGAGTCTGGCCTCCGCTTCGGGGGTAGTCGCAGCCCGCGAAATCATGCGCCGGGAGGGTATTGCATAGTCGATTATCCATGTGGTATGCTGTAGGGCAAGCTAACCTTATCAAGGCCTGTTTTTACTCATTTTTACTTGAGGCAAGACTCATATTATGTTATGATAATTGAGAGGAATTATACGTAAGAACCGGATAAATAGACCGGGGAAAGAATGGGTTAAAAAGCGAAGCATATGGCTATAGAAAAAACAAAAGTCAACGAAAGTTCCGATAAAGCAAAGGCTTTGGAACTGGCGATCAATCAAATAGAAAAACGTTTTGGTAAAGGTTCAGTGATGAAACTGGGAGAGAATACATCAACACCGATTGATGTCATACCCAGCGGATCACTGGCTCTGGATATAGCTCTGGGTGTGGGGGGTATACCCAAGGGACGTATTACGGAAATTTACGGTCCGGAAGCATCCGGTAAGACCACCCTGGCCCAGCATATCATTGCCGAAGCCCAGAAGCGAGGAGAGGTGGCAGCTTATATTGATGTAGAGCATGCACTGGACCGCGCTTATGCAGCTAACTGCGGCGTCAAGACCGAAGACCTTTACATCTCTCAACCTGACACTGGAGAACAAGCACTGGAAATTACTGAAGCACTGGTACGTGGCGGTGTGGATATTATTGTGGTAGATAGTGTTGCCGCCCTGGTTCCGCAGGCAGAAATCGAAGGAGAAATGGGGGACGCTCATGTCGGTCTGCAAGCTCGCCTGATGTCACAGGCCTTGAGAAAACTGGCAGCCGCAATCTCTAAATCGAATACAGTGGTAATCTTTATTAACCAACTTCGTGAAAAGGTAGGTATCGTCTACGGAAATCCGGAAGTCACACCCGGCGGTAGGGCTTTGAAGTTCTACAGTTCTGTTAGAATAGACCTGAGACGTACCGAGACAATCATGCAGAGCGGTGAAGCGGTGGGCAACCACGTGAAAGCCAAGATCGTTAAAAACAAGGTTGCTCCTCCTTTCAAAAGCGCTGAATTCGATATCATGTTTTCTCACGGGATCAGCAAAGAAGGCGATATTATCGATCTGGGCGTACAGCAGGGTTTTGTCAGTAAGGCCGGGGCTTTTTACTCCTACGGCGATCTTCGGCTTGGTCAGGGTAGAGAGAATGCGAAAACTTATTTAATCCAGCATCCTGAACTCGCCATGGAGATAGAGCAGAAGATACGCGCCTCAGCCACTACTGTTTCTATACCTCCGAGTGATGGCGGAAGCGCTGAGTAATCCCGAATCAATCCGGGTTATCTTAGTATAAAAAAGTGAATATTCAAGGCTGAGGCCTTTTACCTCAGCCTTTTTGTTTTTTATGGGGAGAATGTGAAAGGTAAAATAACCGCTATCAAAGCCGGCAGGAATCCCAGGGTCCGGCGCTCTAACGTATACCTGGATGGAAAGTTTGCTTTCAGCCTGGATAACGAGGTGATTGTAAAAGAAAAACTGCGAGCCGGCCTGGAGTTGACATCAGCAGAAGTCGACGTGCTGACCGGATCGGACCGCTTCCAGCGCTGTCTGAACGCCGCTTTCCGCTTTTTGAGCTACCGTCCGCGCAGCGAGGCTGAAACGCGGGAACGGCTGGCGCGGCATGGATATGATCCTGCGGATATCGAGCAGGTAACAGAACAGCTAAAGAGGCTGGGGCTGCTGGATGATGCCGCCTTTGCGGAATTCTGGAAAGAGAACCGTGATTCATTCAAGCCGCGCGGCCAGAGATTGGTCAAGATGGAGTTAAGACGCAAGGGTGTGGAATCAGAGGTCATCGATGAAGCAGTTGAGGATATGGATGAAGCTGCCTACGCGTACCGGGCGGCATTGATGAAAGCGCGCACCCTGCCCGTGAGTGACTATCAGGTTTTCCGCCGTCGGCTGGGCAGCTTTCTTCAAAGAAGGGGATTTAATTACGGGGTAATTAATAGCATAATTAAAAAGGTCTGGCTGGAACGGACCGGCGAACAAGGAGAAATGCCGGAAAGCACCGAAGAGACCGAAATTGTAGATTAAGGGGGTTATTCATCCCCGTTTATATATTTTTCATTAAGGGGGAACCAATTGGATATAAGTACTTTATTGCTGGGCGTGGGTATCCTGGCTGCCTTTATAATCGGCATTGTAGCCGGCGCCTTCGGCTTCTTTTTCTTCCGGGGCGCAGTTATGGGCAGAAGATACCGCATTGCCGAAAGAAAAGCGGCCCGCATTGAGGCCGAAGCTCGCTCAGAAGCCAAGAACATCGTTGACGCCGCCCGGCTGGAAGCCGAAAAGGCGAAAAATGCCGCTGAAGCCGAATACCGGCAGCGGCGTGCTGATCTCCAGCGTCAGGAGAACAGATTAACACAGAAAATCGACTCACTGGACCGCAAGCTGGAAAACCTGGAACACCGGGACCGCAATTTGAACAACCGGGAAAAAGAGATCGAAGCCATGCGAGCCAATATCACGGAAATCCGGGACAAACAACTCAAGAAGCTGGAAGAGATATCACAGTTAACCAGCTCGGAAGCTAAACAGATACTGCTGGAAAATATGGAAGCAGAAATGAAAGAAGAGACTGCCCGCCGGCTCCGCGAATGGGAGGCCACTCTCCAGCAGCAGGCCAACGAAAAATCCCAGGAGATACTCTCCCAGGCCATTCAACGTTCGGCTTCCGAAGTCGTTTCGGAAACCACAGTCTCGGTAGTCCCGATTCCGAATGATGAAATGAAGGGCCGATTAATCGGTCGGGAAGGAAGAAATATCCGGGCTCTGGAGCAGGCTACCGGAGTAGACCTGATTATTGATGATACTCCGGAGGCGGTCACCCTTTCCAGTTTCGACCCGGTCAGGCGTGAAGTGGCGCGCCTGGCTTTGACACGGCTCATCTTAAACGGACGTATTCATCCTGCCCGCATCGAGGAAGTAGTCAACAAGGCCAGAGAAGAGGTAGACGCCACTATCTTTAGTGCTGGTGAACAGGCTGCCATACAGGTAGGGGTGCAGGGGCTGCGCCCGGAATTGATTCGGATACTGGGAAGATTGAAGTACCGTACCAGCTACGGACAAAACGTTTTAAACCACAGCATCGAAACGGCTTTCCTGGCAGGAATGATCGCGGGCGAACTGGGATTCAATGTGACTCTGGCGAAAAAAGCCGGACTGCTGCATGATATAGGAAAAGCTATCGACCGGGAGGTAGAAGGTAGCCATGCAGCGATCGGCGCCGAACTGGTCCAGCGATGGGACAAATCACCGGATATCGCTCAGGCTATCGGAGAGCATCATAACGAAGCTCCCACTACCAGTATCATGGGCTACATTGTATCCGCCGCGGATGCCATCAGCGGCGCACGGCCTGGCGCCAGACGCGAATCACTGGAAAACTATATCAAGCGCCTGGAGACTCTGGAGAATATCGCCAACAGCTTCAAGGGTGTCGAAAAGTCCTTCGCCATCCAGGCCGGCAGAGAGATCCGCATACTGGTCAAGCCGGAAGTTATCAATGATATGGAATCCATTCGCCTGGCGAGGGACATCGTAAAGAAAATCGAAGAAGGCATGGAGTATCCGGGACAGATAAAGGTGACGGTGATCCGTGAAATAAGGGCGGTAGATTTCGCCAAATAGACTTTTCATTGTGCGGCTAAACATAATATACAAGCCTTAATTATGGGCTTACCAGTAAATAGAAAGGCCAAGCTAAATTGATAATTCTGAGCATTGGAGACGTCATCGGCAAACCGGGCAGGCAAACAGTCCAGAAACTCTTGCCCGGTTTGCGGAAGCAGTATAATATCGACCTGGTAATTGCTAATTCGGAAAACGCCGCCGGAGGGCTGGGACTGACTTCATCCACCGCTAACGAACTGCTGAATGCCGGAGTGGATATTCTGACCTCCGGCAACCATATCTGGGACCAGAAAGAGATCATTCCCTATCTTGATGGAGACCTCCCGATATTGCGGCCAATAAACTATCCACCGGGTGTACCGGGACGAGGCTGTCTAACCCGGGAACATATAGCTATCGTCAACCTTATCGGCAGGGTCTTTATGGGTAATTACGATTGTCCCTTCCGGGCTATGGACTCATTGCTGGCCGGTTTCAGAAGGAATTATTCAATCGTTATAGTGGACTTCCATGCTGAAGCCACTTCGGAAAAGATGGCAATGGGACGGTACCTGGACGGAAGGGTCAGCGCTGTAGTGGGTACGCATACCCATGTCGGGACTATTGACGCCAGGGTATTACCCAGGGGGACAGCCTATGTTACGGATATCGGAATGACCGGCCCGGCGGACTCCATTATCGGCGATGATACACAAACAGTGCTTAACCGTTTCCTGACAGCTATGCCTCACCGCCTGGCTGTGGGAAGCGGCAATAGAATGATATTCAATTCAGTCCTGATTAACGTTGATGAAAAAACCGGGCAAGCCCTCAGTATCGACCGTCTGGACAGGGAAGTTGAAATATAATGGGTAAAGCGGACCTGCATATTCATACTACGGAATCTGATGGCAAATACACGCCAACCGAAATCGTACGGAAAGCCAGGGATAGCGGACTTACCCACATTGCCATCTGCGATCATGATATTATTGACGGGGTGCTGCCTGCCCAGGAGGCCGCCCGGAATTTCGAAGGCCTGACTGTGATCGCCGGAGTTGAAATAAACACGGATACTGACGCCGGCGAACTGCATATGCTGGGATACTTATTTGACTGCTTCGATTCCGTATTAAGCAGCACGCTGAAAAAGATGCGCCACTCCCGGGTTGAGCGAGCCCAAAAAATGATCGATAAACTACGCCGCATGGGTATCAAAATCCCCTTTGAGAGAGTTGAGGAGGTTGCCGGCCCCGGCTCGATCGGGAGGCCGCACATAGCCCAGGTTATGCTGGAAAAGGGTTATATCAGCAATGTCCGCGAAGCATTCGTGAAATATATCGGTCACGGCGGCCCGGCTTATGTAGAGCGAGATAAATTGACACCGGTTGAGGCTATCCGATTGATTGCCGGAGCCAAAGGAATACCGGTGCTGGCACATCCTCTCTTTATCGACAATTTTGAGGCGCTTCTCAATGAACTCAAATCGGCCGGTTTAAGGGGACTCGAGGTGTATTACGGCAACTATTCTCCGGAACAGGTCCAGGGATTGCGGCATATCGCCGACAGCAACGGACTGATTTCTACCGGCGGCAGTGACTTTCACGGCATAGATGAGACTACTGAGACCCCTCTGGGAAGCGTTGAGGTCCCCATGGAATCGGTTGAACGTCTCTTAGCCCTGGCATCCCGGTAAGCGCCAGTCCTTCCTGCGCCAAAATATAAATCTACCTGATCATACTCTGCGGCAATAATAATGCAATTTATTGAATTGCAGTCCATCAGGAATGAGCTGAAATACCACTGACCAGGCCGGGTTGGAGTCGTTCCCGGCCTGTCATTGTCACGATACGTGACAAAACATTATGATAGTATGGAAACACCAGAAACGGGTAGTTAAAAATCATCAAGAAATAATCCAAAAATCCAGTCTGATAAAAAGAAGAGACCAGTAAATACCGGTCAATAACAAAACATCGGAGGAGTCAGTGTGATGGATCTGGTACAGGCTATAAAGCAGCGGAAAAGCATTCGGGCTTTTACTTCCCAGGCGGTCCCAAAATCTATTCTGGAAGAGATAATGACGCTGGCGCTGCGAGCTCCATCCTGGGCCAACACCCAACCCTGGGAATTTGCTATCGCCACCGGGGACAAGCTAGCAGAGATACGCAGAAGATACGTGGAAAAGGTGGGGGATACTCCAGTGCCGGATATTCCGAGCATCGCCTATTACCCGGAGCCTTACAACACCCGGATGCATACGGCAGTAGCCAAATCGCATGCCGCCAAGGGTATTCAGCGAGAAAACAAGGAGCACAGACGGGAATGGGAAATTATACAACTGTCCAACATGGGAGCTCCCTGTGAAATCTACGTCTGTACAGACCGGTCTTTTTATCTGCATGACGGAAATATTAATGTCTGGCCGGTATACGATTGCGGTGCTATAGTCGGGATGATCACACTTCTGGCCACAAATTTTGGTTTGGGGACAATCATCCAGGCCCGAGCTGTGGTTTATCCTGATATCATTAGAGATGTCCTGGGGCTGCCGCAATCCAAGCTCCTGCTTGTCGGTGTTGCCATCGGCTATCCTGATTGGAATAATCCACTTAATCAGTATGAAACCGATAGAGAGCCACCTGACAAGATCATTAGCTGGCACGGTTTCTAAGAATAACTGTAATTAACGATACAGCTTTGAGCTGAAATATCTATTACCATTTTATGCACTATACTTTTTAAGTAGAAGTCAAAAATGAGTACAAAGGAACCAATCAGCGTTCAGGGGAAAGCAACCCGAAGCCAGAGGTTATGGGAGCGGCTATTGGAAATACGCAGTACCTCTCCGGTTTCCCAGTGGCGAGCCAGGCTGCTGACGGCTTCATGGAAAGAAACTGAAGGCCTCCCGATTCCAATAAGAAGGGCCAGAGCTTTTGAAAAAATAATGAATGAAGTCCCGATATTCCTGGACGAAGAGCAACTTCTGGCAGGTAATTATGGAAGCTGGCCGATGGCAACAGAATGGAGGCCGGAAACTACCGTTGAATGGATAAACGAACGGTTCGAGGCTGGCATCGGCCGCCTGATAATTAAAGAAGAGGATATCCCGGAGATCAAAGAGATTGCCGCCTATTGGAAGGATAAAGACGTCTTCTCGCGTTATCATCGCTATATCGGAAAAGAGGAGGAGCGACGCCTTAAAGACCGCGATTTCATGGGAGCCTACCTGGGACACAGCTATTATCCTGCCCTGTGGGCGCTGGGATGGTTTATACCGGATTACCCCAAGGCCATCCGCAAGGGACTGCTGGGCATTCTGGCTGAAGTCAAACAGGAAATTCAATCTACTCCGCTGCTTGATGAAGCTTCACAGAACAAGCGATTTTTCCTCGAATCACTGGAGATAACAATAAAAGCAGCGATCCAGTATGCTAAAAGGCATGCAGCCCTGGCCAGGGAATTGGCCCTAACTGCCGAAAGCAAACGAAAAGGCGAACTGGAGAAAATAGCTGAAATCTGTGAATGGGTCCCCGCTAATCCAGCCCGCACTTTTCATGAAGCCTTGCAAACACTCTGGTTCTGTAACCTGTTTATATTCTGGGACTCCCAATATGAGGGAGTTTCCCCCGGACGGGTAGACCAGTATCTCTATCCTTACTACCGGAAAGATATCGAAGAAGGAAGAATAACCCGGGAAGAAGCCATAGAGCTATTAGAACTTCTGAGATGTCTATTCAGCACCTACCGCGTATTTCTTGAAGCCGCTCATGCTACACGAACAGCCGGAGAAGCCAACTGGTTCAACTGTACACTGGGCGGCGTAACCGCAGATGGTCAGGATGCCACCAACGAACTTTCCTATCTCTGGCTGGAAGCAGCCAGAAGATTGGGTACGCCTCATCCGACCCTTTCGGTTAGAGTCCACGATAAGATGAATGAGGACTTTGCTTTGAAAGCGGCAGAGTTATGCAGTTTGGGGCGAGGCTACCCGGCCTTCTTTGGAGATGAAAGCAATATCGGTTTTTTACGCAAACAGGGCATCCCTGAAAACGAAGCCCGGGACTATGCTATCGCAGGGTGTACATTGACTCAAGTACCCGGAAAGATGGCGCCGGCTAATCCATTCGGAATGAATATTCCCAAGTTCCTGGAACTAACCCTTCATAACGGAGTAGACCCCCGAACCGGCAGGCAATTCGGACCTCAGACAGGCAGCTTTGAGAGTTTTAACAATTTTGAAGACTTATGGGAAGCTTACCGGCAACAGGTAAGGAGCTATATCCGGCACGGAGCGGATGATTTCCGAAAAGCCTCTCTCTTCCAGGCAACTGTTCTGCCTCACCTGTTCCCCTCAATTCTGGCCGATGATTGCATAAAACGCGGGCAACCTCATAACGGACAGGGATGCCGCTATCAACAGGGAATGTGGTATCTTCTTCCTCAAGAGATCGGAAGAGCACACGTCTGAACTCCAGTCACCGCTCATTAT
>CAZELW010000010.1:0-15232 GCA_964513135.1 uncultured Dehalococcoidales bacterium | reverse complement strand
CGTAAAGGCACCCACATGCAGCTCATAAATTATGTATTCCTGCAACGGCAGGCCATACCAGCCGCGGTCTTGCCAGTTAAAAGCAGATTGGACAACTTCAGAAGGGCCGGAAACACCCTGGGGCTGGGAACAGGAGGCGGGGTCCGGGTATTCCTTCTCTCCATCGAGCCGGTATCGATAAAGGGTACCGGGCGATATATCACAGGCAGTGATTTCAAAGTATTTTTTCCCGCTCTGTACCATTGGTAGATAACATTCGTGCGGACCCAAAATATGGAGCTCGACTTTTTCCGCCTCAGGCGCCCAGACCTGAAAATAACACCGGCCTTTCTCAAGGAGAGTAGCGCCCGGACGCATTTTCAGCCCGGTTTTCGACTGAAGCAGCTTTGCCGCCCGATTTTCCAGGACCTGCCTTTTTCTCATACATATATTTTATTTGAAACAGGCTGCGACTGGTGGTTATTCCACCAGGCTGAAAAACCGGATAGCGCATGGTGCAGACCCTACGCCTGTGGTAAAGCCGGGGCTGTGGGGGGGAAGAATACTGATTTAAGATTAATGATTAACTTTAATTTGCTCTCTGATTTCATTGACGCAGGCTTCGATGTCGGGGGAGCCCACGATTTCAGTAACCAGACAAACACATTTAGCCCCGTGCCGGACAACTTCACCCACGTTGCTCTTTTTGATTCCACCAATGGCTACGAATGGAATGCGGTGACGGCCGACCACGTAGTCCAGGTAGCCGAGCCCCACCGGGGGCATAACGTCCTTTTTGGTAAAGGTCTGAAAAAGCGGACCTACTCCGATATAGTCTGCCACCCCTTTTTGCGCAGCTTCGTCCGCTTGCTCCGGGGAATGCGTTGAGAGCCCGATCAACATCTTATCGCCAACCAGCTCCCGTACTTTTTCCACCGGCAGATCGTCCTGTCCCACATGAACACCGTCCGCTCCTGAAGCCAGGGCCAAATGCACATCGTCATTTACAATAAAACAGGCGCCATACCGCGCGGTCAAATCCCGGATTTCCAGGCACTCCCGGTATTTCTGGCGCATGGAAAAGTCCTTTTCCCGGTACTGAACAATCCTGATACCGGCCTCCAGCATCTGCCGTACTACCTCCGTATTTGACCGTCCCAGCGAAAACCGGCTGGCGGTAATACCATAAATATCGCAATCAGGAAACCGCGAGCTCATAGAGTTACTCCTTCCATATTCAAATCATGCCAGTCTTTGAGTACCGGTTTATAGCCCAGCCCGGCCAGAGACCGGCGCATTTCATCCACCGAACGCCGGTCCGAGATTTCGAACTGGCCGATGCCGTTAACATCATCGGTATGGCCTCCGATGACAGTCGAAGAACCGGCGGACATTTTGGTAACCCCCAGCTTCACCAGATGGTCCCGAAGCCGAGCGCTTTCGCGAGTCGAGATGGTGATGCCGCACCGTGGCAAGAACAGACGAGTAGCCACGATGCTCTGGACCAGATCCCGGTCAGAGACCGAATATTCAGGCTGGTAGTCCCCGAACTGCGGCCTCATCCTGGGGAAGGAAATGCTGATATCCACATCCGGAAACGTTTTTTGCAGGTACGCCGCATGGCAGCCGGTCATGAAGACCTCGCTCCGCCAGTCATATAATCCCAGCAAAGCCCCGATATTGATCGTCCGGATGCCAGCTCTCCCGGCACGGTCCGGAGTTTCCAGGCGGTAGCGGTAGTTGCGCTTCGGGCCGGCCGGATGCAGGCGGCTGTAGCATTCGGGATTGTAGACTTCCTGGTAAATCGTCAGGCCGTCTACGCCGGCGGCAATCAGCCCGGCATATTCATCCTGCTCAAGTGGATAAACCTCAATTGTGATCGAAGCGAAATAACGCCTTAAAATGGAGATGCATTCTTTTATATAAGAGACCGACGAATGCTGCCTGGACTCGCCGGTGAGAACAAGCAAATGTTTCAGGCCGGTCGCCGCAATTGCCCTGGCCTCCAGTTCGACCTCTTCCAGGGTAAGCTGGCGTCTCGGGATAGGATTAGCAGTATTAAAGCCGCAGTAGACGCAGCGGTTGACACAGTAGTTTGCCAGGTACAGAGGGGTGTACAACTGAATTACCCATCCGAAGTGTTTCACTGTCAAACGGTGAGCGGCCTGCGCCATTTCTTCCAGGTAAGGCGCCGCAGCCGGGGACAGGAGGGCCAGATAGTCTGATTCTGTCAGATTTGACTTTTCCAACGCTCTCAAAACCTGAGGCCCGGAGACCCGCTCCAGGAAACCTGTATAATCATTCTTTTGCAAAGATTGGATTTCATCGTAAAACGTCGCCACAGTCATTCTCCCAGGAATCCAGTCAGAGGCGAAGAAGCCTCGGCAAAATGCCGGGTGGCGCCCGGCCCGGCCAGGTAAGCCTTACGACCAGCGGCTACGGCCTGACCAAAGGCTTCGGCCATAAGGACTGGATTTTCGGCGGTGGCAATGGCGGTATTGACCAGCACCGCCGCAGCCCCCATTTCCATCGCTTCCGCCGCTTCGGAAGGACACCCGATCCCGGCGTCCACGATAATGGGCAGATCAATTTCGGCAATCAGGATTTCTATTAGTTCCCGGGTCCTCAGTCCCCGGTTGGTCCCGATGGGAGCGCCCAGTGGCATAATGGCAGCCGCTCCGGCCTCGACCATCCTCCGGGCTGCCATCAGGTCCGGACTCATGTAAGGCAATACGACAAAACCTTCTTTCGCAAGGATTTCAATAGCCTTGATAGTCTCAAAATTATCCGGCAGCAGATATTTCTGATCGTTTATTATCTCAATCTTCACCCAGTTGCCGCAGCCAGCTTCCCGGGCGATGCGAGCAGTCCTGACTGCCTCGGCGGCGTTCCGGGCTCCGGAAGTATTGGGCATTAAAACTGTGTTTTCAGGCAAATATTCCAGCATGTTTTCCTGAGGCATATCGAAATCTACCCGCCGTAAAGCTACCGTAGCTACCCGGGCCCCGGCTGCACGAATCACATCCGGAATTAATTTATAATCGGCGAATTTGCCGGTCCCGATGAACAGGCGGCTGTCCAGCTCTGTTGCTCCAATTACGAGTTTATCGTCCAATTAACCCCCTCCCAGTATGTTGATTATTTCCACTCTGTCATCGGCCTTAAACCGGACATCAGGCCACGACTGCCGCTGGATAACATTTTGATTTAGTTCAACTATAACCATGGCTTTTGTCAGATCTCTGGACACAATGAAATCCTGGACCGAAAGCCCTTCCGCCACTTCCGTCTCCTTCCCGTTAACCGTGATCCGCATTGAAAAACCTCCAAAAAAAAGCTTACCCGCAGGTAAGCTTCCAATTTTACTTTCCTACGTTGGGATTACCCAAATCAGGTTCAAGGGTTGTCCTTCAAAAGGAAGAGACTCTCAGCCTTTACGGCACCCCTAGCACTATTCACTTTTAACAAATGGCGATATGTTTTTATTTTTTATTAAAAGTGGTCTCCCTGGAGAGATTCGAACTCTCGACCCACTGCTTAGAAGGCAGTTGCTCTATCCAGCTGAGCTACAGGGAGCTATCATTTAGAATTTAACATGATACTCCGGCACAGGTCAAGTTGAGCTTTTGTAAAATGCCTGTTATGAATATGCGGACACAGGGGAAGGTGCTGCTCTTCCCCTGCGTCCGGTTTCCGCTGAACGGTCCGCAAAATATATTACAGCGGAATTATCTTGAAGAACTGGTTTGAGGAACGGTAATCTGAAACTCGATAAACGTCTCAGGACTTAACGGCTGGCCCTGAGGATCAACCAGTTCTACTCGTAATGTGTGAGGGCCAGGAGGAACATTCTCCCAGGTGTACTCGGTCTCATCCAGGATAACGGGTGGTCCGGGCAGCAGCGTATAGGCAATGGCTCCCATAACCTCAGCCCCGGGTGCTGCTGGCGACGCCATTGGTGTCGGTGACGCCGGTGTCGGGGTAGCGGCAGGAGAGGCGCCAGGAGAGGCGGCGGGGGTCGGTTGAGGAGCAACCAGCTCGAAATTTTCCACATCCAGGTTAACCGTGACATTGGCTCCCCCAGCCGGCCCTTCGGCCATCTCAATCATTACACTGAAGTTAGTAATTGCCGGAATTAATTCAGCGATGGGAGGGGCTGCGGGGCTGGCTCCAGGTGTCGCTCCGGGAGTAGCTCCGGGGGTTGCACCAGGGCTAGCTCCGGGTGTAGCTCCAGGGGTGGCGCCAGGAGTGGCTCCGGGTGTCACAGGAGGAACAACTCCAGGTACTGTGGGGCTAGCGCCGGGGGTAGCTCCAGGACTAGCTCCGGGACTGGCACCGGGTGACGCTCCAGGGGTTGCACCAGGACTAGCGCCAGGGCTTGCTCCGGGACTAGCGCCAGGGGTTGCACCGGGTGTTGCCCCAGGGGTCCCTGTGCCTCCGGGCGGAGTACCAGTTCCTCCAGGCGGGGTGCCGGTCCCTGCGGGTGGAGTGCCAGTGTCTCCGGGAGCAGTAGGCGTTCCGGCGGCCGGACAGGCTGCAAATGTCAGTATTATTGCCAGGCTGATGACCAGCACCAGCGACAAAATGGTTTTTGTTGAGTTAAATTTTACTCGTCTCATGTTTTCCTCCTTGATTCATTAATGTGTTAACCTGTACTGTGATTCATTCAATCAATTATTCTATGAGCAAATATCCCTCATTCCTATTTCATGTATTACGTTTCAGTACGTTCGTCATTCCTGCCCTCCCTGTCCCCTCGACATACCCCAGAACTGCAAGATTTACAGGCGGGGGTAGCTCCAGGCCCATTTCTTGATGCCCTCCAACAGATACCGTTTTGAGTATCGAGAGATAATGACTTTTTACTCGATGCGGCTCAAAACTATATATCACTTCTAAACTCATTGTAAACAGGTAAGTAACAGGTTTAATCAGCATCGGCATTTATTTTGTCTCAACTATTCTATGTACAGGTCACTGAGTAAAATAAAGCGCGGTGTATTTTCGGAACAAGTTCTATATACAGCGTCTGCACCTATAGTCAATCCGTCAGGCAAGGCACCTTTGGCCCCGGGGTTCCGTGGGGGAGGGCAGAATTATGATTCAAGATTAATGATTAAGGAGGGAGAGAGAAGAGTGATTAATGATTGGTGATTTAAGGAGGGGGAGAAGGAGACCGGGTAGATTCCGGAATGACGGGATATTAATGGAGTCTCCAGCATGATAGGAGAAGAAACGCAATTCTTTAGAGCACCCAATAATACAACGATGCCCATGGAAACCCGCAGGGTAATAGCATGTAAAATGATGTTCGCGGCGGTGGAGCTAAGGAAGGGCGTTAATTGGAGCGGAGCTAACCGGAAACCACAAAACTCCCTGTCATAATATTGGGATGGGGGTCGCAGCGGAAAAAGTATGTTCCCTGTGCTGACGGTGCGGAAAACTGGTAATTCATTGTCCGGGGCCCGCTGAATACCTCTCCACGAAAGATGATCTGGTCCTGTGATCCCCCCTCCCCGGCGCCAAGAACTTCAGTATATACCGCCAGATTATGAGGTACCCTGTCTTTATTTTCAAACACCACCGTCACGTTAGCACCGGCGGGGACTGTAATAGTATCGGTATTGAAGGCCATATTCTCCGCCGTCAGGTTGATAGTGACGGACTGAGCGGAGGTCGGGCTGGAAGACGGAGTAGAAGGTGGAGTCGGCGAAGGCGAAGACGCCGGGATGGAAGGCACCGAAGAAGAAGCCGGGGCGCAGCCGAAAAACAGAAAAACACCGGATATTATGAGTACCACGATGATGCTTTTATGTAAAATACTCTTCACGGATTCCCGCTCCTTTTGATATCTCTCTAAATTCATTCTAATATAAAGCCGTAATATTATTTTTCGGTTGCGTGGCCTACCCTTTATTGCTACAATTACTACGGTATATTGATACCTTCGTTGGAGCTCTTCGCTTGCTGCGAGGGGCTTCTATATTAGCCAGGAGAAAAAACCGAGATGGTAGAAAAGTACAATCCTCAGGAGATCGAGAAGAAGTGGCAGGATAAATGGGCTGAAGACCGGCTTTATGAAGTCAAGGAGGACCCTGACAGGACCAAATGGTATGCTTTGACCATGTTTCCCTACACCTCCGGTGATCTTCATATCGGCCACTGGTATGCCATGGCGCCTTCAGATGTCCATGCCCGTTTTAAAAGGATGCAAGGCTATAACGTACTGCATCCCATAGGTTTTGACGCCTTCGGACTCCCCGCCGAAAACGCCGCTATAAAAAGAGGGATTCATCCCTTCAAATGGACCATGCAGAACATTGAAAATATGCGGCGGCAGTTGAAGACTATGGGAGCCATCCATGAATGGAGCCGCGAGGCCATTACCTGTCTGCCCGATTATTACAAGTGGACGCAATGGTTTTTCCTGAAACTGTACGAGGCGGGACTGGCTTACCGTGCCAAGGCACCGGTCAACTGGTGCCCGAGCTGTCAGACTGTACTGGCCAACGAACAAGTAGTAGAAGGCTTCTGTGAAAGATGCGACTCCCCGGTTATCCGGCGCGACCTGGAGCAGTGGTTTTTCCGGATTACCAGATATGCTGACGAGCTAATGCGGCATGACAATCTGGACTGGCCGGAACGTATTAAAATAATGCAGAGGAACTGGGTCGGCAGAAGCGAGGGAACAGAAATTTCATTTGCCCTCGATCACCCCGGCGTGGAAGAAAAAGAAATCCGCATTTTCACTACCCGGCCGGACACTATATACGGAGTGACTTTCATGGTACTGGCCCCGGAACACCCGCTGGTCGCCAAACTGACTACTCCCGACAGGAAACAGGCAGTAGAGGACTATATCCTCAAGGCCCGCCGGCAGAGCGATATCGAGCGCCTGTCAACCGAAAAGGAAAAAGACGGCGTTTTTACCGGAGCTTACGCGGTGAACCGATTGACCGATGAAAAGGTACCCATCTGGATCGCCGATTATGTCCTGACCAGCTATGGGACCGGCGCGGTGATGGCGGTCCCTGCCCATGATACCCGCGACTTTGCGTTTGCCAAAAAATACGGTCTGCCGATCAAGGTGGTCATTGCGCCCCCGGAATGGAACGGCGCCGATTTAACAGAAGCCTATACCGAGCCGGGAACAATGGTAAATTCCGGCCAATTCAACGGTCTGCCCAGCCAGGAAGGCATTCAAGCGGTTACACGCTACCTGGAAGAAAAGGGCTGGGGCAAAGGTACCGTCAGCTATAAACTGCGCGACTGGCTGATTTCCCGCCAGCGCTACTGGGGCGCTCCGATTCCCATCATTTACTGCGAAAAATGCGGTACGGTGCCGGTCCCGGAGAAAGACCTGCCGGTCAGGCTGCCTGAAGATGCGGAATTCAAGCCCACCGGGGAATCTCCTCTAAAATACAACGAGAATTTCTTAAATACCGTTTGTCCAACCTGCGGCGGCCCCGCTAAAAGAGAAACGGACACGCTGGATACCTTTATCTGTTCCTCCTGGTATTTTTTGCGGTATACCAGCCCGCATTACGATGGGGGGCCTTTTTCACCGGACAAGGTTAAATACTGGATGCCGGTCGATCTGTATACCGGAGGCGCCGAGCATGCCGTAATGCATCTTTTCTATGCCCGCTTCTTCATCAAAGCCATCCGGGACATCGGGCTGGTTGATTTTAATGAGCCGTTCCTGCGCCTTTTCAATCAGGGGACCATCATCTCCCAGCATATGAAAATGAGCAAGTCACGGGGGAATGTCGTTAATCCGGACGAATATGTCCGGCAGATGGGAGCGGATACAGTCCGGGCTTATCTGATGTTTATCGCCCCCTGGGAACGCGGCGGCGACTGGAACGACAGCGGCATCAGCGGCGTTTTCCGCTGGTTGAACCGCATCTGGTTCCTGGTATTGGAAAGCTACAATGCCTCCTCTGCCGTCAGCACGGAAGACCGCAAAAAGGCCGAAGGGGACCTGGTCCGCATGATCCACCAGACCATCAAGACAGTGACCGAAGATACCGAGAAAATCCGTTTCAATACCATGATTGCCGGACTGATGGAATATACCAATTTCCTGGACGACATCCGCAGTCAGGGATCAGTGAGTGAAACCGAATGGAAAACCGCCATCGATACTTTACTGCTGCTGATTGCTCCTACGGCTCCGCATATGGCGGAAGAGCTCTGGGTAAGGACCGGGCATGAATACAGCATCCATAATCAGAAGTGGCCGGCGTGGAGCGAGGACCTGGTCAAGGTAGAACAGGTTACCCTGGTGATACAGGTGAACGGAAAACTGCGCGACCGCTTCCCGGTTTCCGCCTCAATCAGTGAGGAGGAAGCTAAAAACCTGGCCTTTGCCAGTCCGAAAGTAAAACCCCATATTGAAGGAAAACAGGTGGTGAAGGCCATCTATGTTCCGGGGAAGCTGGTCAACCTGGTAGTGAGGTAGGCTTGTCGTCAGCAGATATTGGATCCAACCTGGAGGCAGTACGGCGGCGCATCGAACTGGCCTGTCAGCGGGCAGGCAGGTCTCCGCAGGACGTAACCATGATAGCGGTGACCAAGACCGTCGACGCGGCTGTGATAGAGACCGCCGTCGGGCTGGGTATACGGGACCTGGGGGAGAACCGAGTCCAGGAGGCCAGTAAAAAAATCCGGCAACTGGCGCACCTCCAGCCTCGACCTACCTGGCACCTGATCGGACATCTCCAGACTAACAAAGTAAAATCAGCCCTGGAACTTTTCGACATCATACACAGCGTGGACTCGCTTGAACTGGCGGAGCATATTAACCGGCGCGCCAAAGCGCAGGTCCCCGTCCTGTTGCAGGTCAACGTGGCCGGAGAAAGCACCAAAAGCGGCTTTTCTCCCTCTGAAATAGAAGCCGCTTTCAAGACAATCTCCCGGATGCCCGGGTTGTGGGTCAGGGGGTTGATGACAATTGCCCCTCCGGCAAGCGATGCCGAGCAGGTAAGACCGGTATTCCGCAAACTCCGGGAGATGAGGGACGCTTTTCACCTGGAGCACCTGTCTATGGGAATGACGGATGATTTCGAGGTCGCCATTGAAGAGGGCGCAACTTTTGTACGTATCGGCAGGGCCATCTTTGGAGAGAGGGATTAGGAGGTATTTATGAAAATCGCTTTTATCGGCGGCGGCAATATGGCTGAGGCCATGATCTCGGCCGTTCTCTCCCGGGGACTGGCGGCGCCGGAGGATATCGCTGTCAGTGACATCAATGCCGAAAGGCGCTCATACCTGGAACAAAAATATAAGGTGTCCGTTTCTGAAAGCAATCTTCAGGCCATCCGGGATAAGGACAGCATCGTACTGGCCGTAAAACCCCAGGTCCTGGATAGTGTTATGCCGGAGCTTAAAGACCATTTGAAACCCGATCAACTGGTCATTTCCATCCTGGCAGGCAAGAACATCCGGACTATCAGCGCCGGGCTTTCCCACAATTGTATCGTGCGCTCGATGCCGAATACTCCCGCTCAAATCGGTGAAGGCATGACCGTCTGGACTGCCACTCCGCAGGTGAACGAGCAGCAAAAAAAGCGGGCGGCCTCCATTCTCGGAGTTATGGGCAAGGAGATTTACGTCGATGATGAAAAATACCTGGATATGGCGACTGCCGTCAGCGGCAGCGGTCCGGCCTATGTTTTTCTCTTTGTAGAATCGCTGATAGAGGCGGCTGTGAAAATCGGATTTTCCCCGGAAATCGCGCAAACCCTGGTGATGCAGACCCTGACAGGAGCAGGACAACTGATCCGGAAGTCCGGGCAATCTCCACGGGAACTGCGCCGCATGGTGACCTCACCGGGCGGCACCACGGCAGAAGCCATCGACGTATTCGAAAAAGGCGGTTTTTCCGACCTGGTCCAGCAAGCCGTTACCGCTGCCTACGAGAAAGCCAAAAAGCTGGGGTCCCAGACAACCTGATAAAAACGCTCATTTCCCTACCGACACAGAACCAGACGGGTTTTACCGGTATGGATTCCCGTTATATTTGCTTGAGCTAACCTTGACATTGGGGGGGCGCATATTTATAATAGTTTATATTATTAACTATTATGCTTAGCTTAACTATTACCACAATACGAAATAAAACCATTGAATAAAAATATTGAATAAAAATATTGAAAATATGGCGTCCGCCGGTGCGGTTGGTTTGCGCGCTTTGCCCCGGAGACAGGTAACCTGGACATTAATCGGCGTAATGCTGGCAATGTTCCTGGGATCGCTGTATCAGACCGTGGTAGGCACGGCGATGCCCCAGATCGTGGTCGATCTGGGTGGATTCAGCCAGTACACCTGGATCACCACTATTTATATTATCACCTCGGCCGTGACGGTCCCTATTGTCGGCAAGCTGATCGATATGTACGGCCGGAAGTCCTTTTACATCGCCGGGCTGGCGATTTTCGTGGCCTTCTCCGTAGCCTGCGGTTTCAGCCAGGATATGACCCAGATGATCGTTTTCCGGGGCATTCAGGGAATCGGTTCCGGCATCATGATGGCCAACGCATTCACCGTGATCGGTGATTTGTTCCCTCCGGCAGAGCGCGGCAAATACCAGGGATATATCACGGCAGTCTTCGGCATATCCTCAATCATCGGACCGACTCTTGGTGGGTTCCTGACTGATGCCTTTTCCTGGAGATTTGTCTTTTTTGTCAACGTGCCTCTGGGGATGATAATCATCTATATTTTTATAAAATACTTCCCGGACATCCGGCCGGACAAGCTCAAGCATAGCATCGATTACGCGGGCGCAGCCGCTCTGACGCTCACCGTAGTGCCGACTTTGCTGGCCCTGTCCTGGGGAGGAGTGGACTTTCCCTGGGCATCAGCGCAAATTATCGGGTCATTTGTTTTTTCCGGATTGATGTTAGTCCTGTTTCTCTTTATCGAAAGCCGTGTCCCGGAGCCGATCATCCCGTTGTCGCTATTCAAAAACCGGATAGTGACGGTTTCCGAGATTATAGTTTTTATTACCGGGATGGGCATGTTCGGCGGCATTATTTTCATCCCCCTCTTTTTCCAGGGAGTCCTGGGCACCAGCGCTACCACCAGCGGCAATATCATGATACCGATGATGATCGGCACCATCATAGGCAGCTTCGGTTCCGGGCAAATCCTGGCAAGGGGCGGAGGCCACTATAAAATCATCGGCATTTTTGGAAACGCCATAACCGCCCTGGGAATCGGTCTGCTCGCCACCATGAATATACAGACAGGCTTTTCCCTGGCCATAGCTTATACTTTTATCACCGGCGTAGGCATGGGAATCACCATGCCGCTTTTTACAGTGGCAATTCAAAACGCCGTTCCCTATAGCATTCTGGGAGTCGCTTCATCGTCAGTCGGATTTTTCCGCTCGATCGGCGGGGCTGTGGGACTGGCTGTCCTGGGATCAGTAATGAATAATCGCTTTGCGGGAGAATTCCTGAGCCAGGTCCCGGACCGGATCAAAGCCCTGATCCCTCCCGAAGTACTGACAGCCCTGGTACAGAACCCGCAAGCCCTGATCAATCCCCAGGCGCAGGCGCAGCTTCAAGACATGTTCAGCCAGTCCGGACCTCAGGGCCAACTGGTACTGGAACAGATGTTACAGGTATTGCGGCAATCCCTGAGTCTGGCTATATCCGAGGTCTTTTTTATCGGAACAGTCATCATGGGCCTGGCTGTAATTGTAAATTTCTTTCTCAAAGAAATCCCCCTCCGCAAGCATCATGTTGAGATGGAACAGCCCGAGGCTTAACTTCTGTTTCATGATTAATGATTGATGAAGAGGAGAGGCCTCCAGCATAGCACCTTTCTGGATATCAGCGAAAGCTGGTATGGATTTGAAAAAATGAAAAGGCCCTTGACAATAAAACTTTCGAGGCGATATACTGATTACAATCAAATTTAAAGGCTGAGAAAGAGACGAGTAGATCTCCAGCGAAGCTCAGAGAGCCGGGGCAGGTGTGAGCCGGCGCTAGCGCAGAGATTGAATGGACTCCCGAGCTGCCCACCGAAAGGAAAACCGATTAGGCCGGGCCGGAACGAGCACCGTTAGCAAAGCTCAGGGTATAAGCCTGAATAAGGCCGTACCTGATCAAGATGATTGGTCTATATCTATCACCGGGACCAATTAATTAGGGTGGTACCGCGAAGTTGAACCTCTCGCCCCTATGGGCGAGGGGTTTTTTTATTTTTGTGCAGGAGAACTAAAATGTATTACCCGACACTGGAAGAAGTGAAAAAGAGGGCGCAGGAAGGGAACCTGATGCCGGTCTACAGGGAGATAGTGGCTGACCTGGAGACCCCGGTATCGGTCTTCATGAAAATCCACCGCAAGGAAAGCTCATTTCTGCTGGAAAGCGTCGAGGGCGGACAGCGGCTGGCCAGGTACAGCTTCATCGGGACCGGACCTTACAAAACCCTGATGGTCAAAGCAGAAGACAAGTCCGATCCCCTGCCGCTGATTGCCCGGGAGTTGAGTAAATTCAAAACAGTGCCAGTAGAAGGCCTGCCGAGGTTCTCGGGGGGAGCGGTGGGATATCTGAGCTATGAGACCGCCGGCCACTTCGAAAAGCTTCCCTCTCCCGATCCTGATCCGTATAATTTGCCCGAAGCGCTGTTTATGTTCACCGATACGCTACTAATCTTCGACCATGTGACACACAAAATAAAGGTGTTGAGCCATGTCCGGCTGGACGGTGATATCAATGAAGCCTATGCGGCAGCAACCCGGAAGATAGACCGACTGGTAGATCTCCTGTCTCAGCCGCTGCCGGCTGTCAACCGCGCCACGCAGAAGGCCCCGGCTTCCGGGAAATACATCTCCAACTTTTCGGCGGAGAAATTTGCCGAGAGCGTCCGCCAGATCAAACAATACATTAATGACGGAGAAGCCATCCAGGTCGTGCTTTCGCAGCGGCTGGCGCGAGAGACCGCAGCGGCCCCATTCGAAATTTACCGGGCTTTGCGCACCATAAATCCTTCCCCCTATATGTATTACCTGGATTTCCAGGACTTTCAGATTATCGGCGCTTCCCCGGAAATACTGGTCAGGGTAGAAGAGGGCAAGGTGATGACCCGACCGCTGGCCGGGACCCGGCCCAGAGGCCGCACTCCGGCTGAGGATATCCGGCTGGAGCAAGAGCTCCGCCAGGATGAAAAGGAGCGCGCGGAACATATCATGCTGGTGGACCTGGGCCGCAACGATATCGGCAAGGTCAGCGATCCGGGCAGCGTGGCAGTCAGCGAGCTGATGGAAGTGGAACGCTATTCACACGTCATGCATATGGTGACACACGTTCAGGGGAAGCTCCGCTCCGACATGACCGCATTCGATGCGCTGCGGGCATGTTTCCCGGCCGGCACGGTGTCCGGCGCGCCGAAAATCCGGGCGATGGAAATTATTGCGCGATTTGAGCCGGAAAAGCGCGGGCCTTATGCCGGAGCCTGCGGCTATTTTTCGTTATCGGGCAATATGGACATGGCTATCGCTATCCGCACGATGATAGTAAAGCAAGGGACTGCCTGCGTTCAGGCCGGATGCGGGATCGTCTATGACAGCGACCCGGAAAAGGAATATGAGGAGACACTTAACAAAGCCCGGGCACTTTTAAAAGCCATCGATCAGGCAGAAGGCCGGAGCGAGGCTTAAGAAGAGGAGGAATAAATTTGCTGCTTTTGATTGATAATTATGACAGCTTCACCTATAACCTCTTCCAGTATTTTTGCGAGCTGGGACAGGATGTCAGGGTGGTCCGCAACAATCAGACCACCCTGGAAGAGATCGAAAAGATGTCTCCGGAGAAGATCGTCATCTCTCCCGGCCCTTCTACTCCCCTCCAGGCGGGAATTTCCAACGACGTTATCAGGCATTTCGGTCCGCGGATGCCGCTGCTGGGCGTTTGCCTGGGACACCAGTGCATCGGTCATTGTTACGGAGGGATTGTCCGGCAGGCCAAACAGGTCATGCACGGTAAGATGTCCCTGGTCCACCACTCCAACAAGGGCGTCTTTGCCGGATTATCCAATCCACTGAAGGCAGTGCGCTACCACTCTCTGGCAGTGGACCGATCCAGCTTGCCGGAATGCCTGGAAATTACCGCCTGGACCGAGGATGATACGATTATGGGCTTGAAGCACCGCGAATATCCCATTGAGGGAGTCCAATTTCACCCTGAGTCCTTTATGACGCAGAGCGGTATAGATATTTTGAAAAATTTCCTGAACGGGAGTAAAGGCCATGATTAAAGAAGCAATAGGCGCTCTGGTATCCGGAAAATCGCTGACCATGGGAGAAGCGGCCCTGGTGATGGAAGAAATCATGGAGGGGAAAGCGACCTCCGCCCAGCTCGGGGCTTTCATCACAGCCCTGAGCATCAAAGGGGAAACCCCGGATGTGATCGCCGGGCTCGCCAGCGTCATGAGAGAGAAAGCAGTCCGGGTCAGGCCGGACGGGCCGGTCCTGGATATCGTGGGAACGGGGGGCGACGGCCATAATACCTTCAATATTTCGACTACAGCCGCTCTGGTAGCGGCCGGGGCGGGAGTGAAGGTAGCCAAACATGGCAACCGCGCTGCAACCAGCCAATGCGGCAGCGCCGATGTACTGGAGAAGCTGGGAGTGAAAATCGACCTCACTGCGGAAGAGGTGCAGCGATGTATCAGGGAGGCCAGCATCGGTTTTATGTTCGCCCCTATGTTTCACCCGGCCATGAAGTTCGCCGCCGGTCCCCGGAGTGAGATAGGCATTCGCTCTGTCTTCAACATCCTGGGGCCTCTGACCAATCCGGCCTATGCCGAATATCAGGTGATCGGGGTGCCCAGCATCGACCTGGCAGAGAAGATTGTACCCGCACTGATGCGCCTGAGCGTCAAACATGCACTGGTAGTCCACGGTCTGAATGGGATGGATGAAATCTCGATTACCGGAAGGTCGATGTGCTGGGAAATAAGAAGAGGAGAGCTGCAACGGTATAGACAGCAGATAGCTCCGGAGGACTTCGGCCTGCAAAGGGCGTCTGAAAACGCCGTCAGGGGAGGGACTCCTGAAGAAAATGCACAAACAGTATTGAAAGTGCTGAGAGGGTCCAGAGGTCCCATCCGGGACGTGGTGTTATTGAATGCGGCTGCCGCGCTGCTGGCTGGAGACAGGGTAGAAACCATGCAGCAAGGAGTAGAACTGGCCAGATCGGAAGAGCACACGTCTGAACTCCAGTCACCGCTCATTATC
>CAZELW010000009.1:5093-15241 GCA_964513135.1 uncultured Dehalococcoidales bacterium | reverse complement strand
CCTACTTTTTCCGTTGTGATCTTCACCCTGCCCAAATGACCGGACAATTCATAGTGCAATAGAAAACAGACTATACTGAGGAAAGAAGGGACACGGAGACTGCCAACCCGGTCTCCGTGTCCCCCAACAAAAGAAAAAATATTAATTCAGACAACAGGAGAATCAAATGAAAAGACCACAGTTTTATTTAAGAAGACCGCTTATCGCGATATGTATCGCATCAATTATTCTACTGGCGCTTTTGGTGTCGTCGATTGTTTCAGCGGGAGCAACTCCGCTGTCAGACAGATCATCGGATATACAGCCGGCAGTGCAACAGGTTACACCGGATGGAGCCAGCCCACCGGCATCTCCTTCGCCTGCACCTCCTGCCAGCCCGACCGCATCGCCGGCCCCGCCAATGCTAATAACAGCAGCCCAGTTCCAAGATGCCATGAGACAACTCTGGGTAGACCATAATATCTGGCACTGGGCAGTGATTGCCAGCATCTTCGCTGACCTGCCCAACCTAGATGCAGCACAAGCCAGGCAGATCCAAAACCAGGTCGATATCGGCAACGGCATCAAACCCTTCTATGGAGAAGAAGCCGGCAACCAGCTGGCCGATTTGCTAAAGCAGCATGTCATGCTGATGAATAATATTGTAATGGACATGAAAAAGGGTGACACAGCGGCATTAGAGAATGATAAAGCTGCTGCGTATGCTAATGGTGAAGATATCGCCGCTTTTTTGGCTGCAGCTAACCCCGAAAACTGGCCGCTTGACGCAGCACAGGGGTTACTCAGAGGCCACATTGATTCAATTCTGCTGATAGCCCAGGCACGTCTGGATGCTACCAATGCCGGGGCAGAAGGCGATTGGGAAGCCGAGATAGCCGCTTTTGATGAGGCGATGAAAATGGGTTTGATGCTGGCAGATGTACTGAGCCAGGGGATCATTGCCCAGTTCCCTGACAAATTTGCCGAGCAAGAACCTTCTGCAGCCACCCCGGGAGCTACCATGGCACCTCCTGCTTCACCTTAACATTCAGCCAAAAATTAAGGAAGCGCTACATTGAATAAAGGGGGCCGAAGATAACCAGCCCCCTTTATTGTGCTTCGCTAACCTTTCTCAACCCGGTTATGAAATAATATAACTGGAAAGGCCTCCGACATGACGCCATTATCAGGCTTCCAGCATGACAGGATACTAACGCTTAAGAGGAATTACCAACCTCAGGCTGACTTCAAGGCCTTTGGATTGCTTCGGGGAGATTCAGGAGGCTCGCAATGACGGCCAAGGGGTTAGGCACGGAATGACGGCCAGGGGGTTGGGCACTGCCGACCCTGATTGATTCAGTATGACACCTTGCCGGGTACCAGTGGAAGCTGACATAGATTTGAAAGAAGGAAAAGACAATGGTATCGATACTATAATCTAATTGTACTTTACAATAAAGTAGTATAATATGTAACCAATCTAGAATATCATGGCAGAGCTATCCCTGAGAGACAGCAGGAGAGGGATATGAAAAACAATAAGCAGGGCACCAAAATCACCAGGAAAGCGTCAAAAGGAAAAACTCAAACTGACTTCGTTCAAGCGGTAAGTCCGGATTTAAAACAACCAGGAGAGGTTGTACCGGCACCACTGGAACCTGCGGTCGACCAGGCGCCAGACCAGGAAATGGCGGCAAGCCGGTCCTGTGATTTCCCCATAGTCGGCCTGGGGGCTTCGGCCGGCGGACTGGAAGCTTTCAGTGCCTTTTTCAGTGCCTTGCCCCCCAATACCGGTATGGCTTATGTTCTGGTCCAGCACCTGGACCCTACCCATACCAGCAGCATGGTCGATCTCTTAAAGAGGTATACCAGGATGCCGGTGGTGGAAGCTACGGATACGGTTGAAATCGAACCTGACCACGTATATATGATCCCTCCCAATAAAGCCATGACCATCGCCGACTGCACCCTGAGGTTAGAAGAGCAGACTGAACACCCCGGTATAGTGCACAGCATCGATATGTTTTTCCGATCCATGGCTAAAGACATGAAAGACAAAGCTATCTGCATCATTCTTTCCGGGACCGGGACTGACGGCACCCAGGGGGCCCGAGCGATCAAGTCCGCCCTGGGACTGGTCATGGTGCAGGACCCGGAAACTGCCCGCTATGACGGTATGCCCCGGGCGGCAATTGCGGCCGGCGTCGCGGACATCGTGGTACCCGCAGAAAAAATGGGTGAGAAGCTGATGGACTATTATCAGCAGTCATACGGCAGGCCGGCGAAAAAAAGACGCCAGGAGGTAGAGAAAGCGACTGACTCCATGCAGCGGATTTTTACCATAGTCCGTTCCCGGACCAAGCATGATTTTTCCGGCTACAAGCCGTCCACCATCCACCGACGCATTGAAAGACGGATGAGTGTCAATCAGATCGATAATATAGAGGAATATACTCGTCTACTCCAGGAAAGTCCCCATGAGGTAGATTCCCTGGTCAAGGATTTCCTTATCAATGTGACCAGCTTCTTCCGGGATGCGGAGGCATACGAGATTCTGAAGGTAAAAATCCAGGAGCTACTTGAACGCAAAGTTAAAGAAAACGACCTGTCTTTTCGGGTGTGGGTGGTCGGCTGCTCCACCGGGGAAGAAGCTTATTCGATTGCCATCATCCTGCATGAAATGATGGACCATATGCAAAAATATGTGGAATGGCAGGTCTTCGCCACAGACCTTGACCCGGATGCGATTGAAATAGCCCGGCACGGTGTTTACCCGGAAAGCATTAAGGCGGACATCAGTCCGGAGCTGTTGAAAAACTACTTCAACAACAAGGACGGTCAGTATATTATCAGCCGGGATATCCGGGAAAAAGTAATTTTTTTCCGTCCATGACGTCACTACCGACCCGCCGTTTTCCCGGATAGACCTGATCTCAGCCCGCAACCTGTTAATCTATCTGAACAGCGATATGCAAAAGAAAATCCTGCCGTTCTTCTATTATTCTCTCAACAACGGAGGCCTCCTCTTCCTGGGATCGGCAGAGTCAGTCGGGGAGTTTACCGACTATTTCACTACTGTTGACCGCAAATGGAGGATCTATCAGGTACAAAAAAAGGGAGCCCATTTACTGGTAGAGATACCCCATAATGTCTTCATCCCGCCTACTCAACTGACATCTCAGGGAGTCGGAGTTCCAGATGTTGAAATCCGTGAGGCGGAAAAGGACCTGCTGAAAATCCTCCCGCCATCGGTGCTGATTGACGACTCCGGGCGAGTACTGTTTGTCCATGGAGAAACCTGGAAGTATCTCCAACTGGCCCAGGGGAAGCTGACCACCAGTATCCTGGAGATGGCCCGCGAGGGCATCCGGCCCACCCTGACTAACATCATTAACGAAGTCCTTGCCAAGGGAGAAACGGTGAGCCGGGAAGGAGCCCGCAGCAAAGTCAACGGCTACACCCTGAAGGTGAAAATCACGGTGAAGCCGATAGCTTCCACTCCTCGAGGTCCGCGCAAGCTGGCAGTGATCTTCGAGGATATAATACAACAGAGAAAGAGAAGCAAGAAAGGCGAAATTACGGAGCCTGATAGTCGGGTCAAGGAACTGGAACAGGAGCTGCAATACACCCGGGAAAACCTGCGCAGCACGGTAGAAGAACTGGAAACCGCCAATGAAGAGCTGCGCTCGGCTAACGAAGAATACCAGTCCACCAATGAGGAACTCCAGAGCACCAACGAGGAGTTGGAAACCTCACGGGAGGAACTGCAATCGGTCAATGAAGAACTGGTTACGGTCAACTCAGAATTTCAGAAAAAGATCGAGGAACTCTCAACCATCAATGACGACATGCAGAACCTCCTTAACAGCACCGGGGTAGCTACGGTGTTCCTGGACCAGAAATTGAATATCAAGCGCTACACGCCGGCCGCCACCGGTATTCTCAACCTGATCGGCGGGGACGTCGGTCGTCCGCTCTCCCATATTACCACGAATCTGAGAACAAACAGCCTGAGCGAAGAGGCCCAAAAAGTACTGGAAACCCTGGTGCCGATTTCCCGGGAAATGGAGACCAAAGACGGACGGAATTATTCGATGAGGATACATCCCTACCGGACGACCGAGAATGTCATTGCCGGGGTGGTGATATCCTTTATCGATATTAACCGCCAAAAACAGTTGGAAGTGGAGCAGAAAGTCCTGATTGATTCGATGGAAAAACCGGTTGTAATACTGGACTCCAAGCTGAAAATTATCATGACCAATGAGAAATTCAACCAGTTATTTAAAATCAAGGAGCAACAGATCCAGGGTAAATTCCTGCATGAATTCAGCAAAGACCTGGTCATTCCACAGATCCGGAAAATCGCAGAAAGCACGGGGACCGGAGATTCCCAGGTTAACGACCTGGTCATCGAAGGGCATCTTCCAGACGGCGACCGCCATAAACTCAAACTAAACGCTCGCCCGTTGAATAAAGCCTCCGGCGATGAGAGGAAGGTCTTTCTGTCCATCGAGGACCTGGGGAGAAGCCAAGCAGTCTGAAAGGATAGAGGGAATATAATGGCGGAAAAGAAGCCGGTGAAACACTCCGATCTATTGCGACAGCGGGCGGAACAGATGCTGAAATATGCATCGGCTGACGTAGCCCAATTATCTACGGAAGCAATCCAGCGGATTATCCAGGACCTGAATGTGCACCAGATAGAGTTGGAGTTGCAAAACGAGGAGCTTCAGCAGACCTATGCCGAGCTAAAGGAAGCCCGGGACAAATATGCCGACCTCTATGATTTTGCTCCGATAGGGTATATAACTACTTCTACTGCTGCTAATATTATCCTCAGTGCTAACCTGACATTTTGCCGGATTATCGGTGTTGATAGAACTATCCTTATTGGCAAGCGGATTACCAGATATATCGATCGAGAGTTTATGGACACCTACTACCTGCACCAGAAAGAGGCCATCCGAACCGGCGCCAAAGCAGCCTGCGAAGAATTATTAATGCACCGGGCGGATAACAGCACGTTTTATGCCCGGCTGGAGTCCATTCCGTTCGGCGCGGACCAACTGCGGACTGCCGTAATCGACATTACAGTGGAAAAGCAGGCCAAGGATGCCCAGACCCAGTTAAATACGGAACTCGAAAAAAAGGTAGCAGCCCGGACTGCGGAGCTTGCGGAGGCTAACGAGCAGCTCAAGCAATACGGCCGCCGAATTACCCAGGTCCAGGAAGAAGAACGCAAACGGATCGCTTATGAGCTTCACGATGACACTGCCCAGTACCTTTCCATTCTTAAACTGGAGCTTGATGCTCTGCTGCAGTCCGGCAAAATCAAGGACCCCGAAATGCTGGAGAAAATACGATTTCTGGAAAAAGATGCCAGCCGTGCCTTTGATGATGTCCGCCGCTACAGCCACGAGCTGAGGCCGGGAGTCCTGGAGCACCTGGGGCTTCATGCTGCCCTGGAGCAGATGGCTGAAGATGTCAATAAACTAAAACAAATTACCGTTGAGCTGCAAGTTGAAGGCTGTGAACAGGAGCTTACCGAAGATGTGAAGCTGGGACTATTTCGCATTGCCCAGGAAGCGATCAACAACGCTCGTAAACATTCCAGGGCCGAGACTGCCTGCATAGATCTCTGCTTCTATGACAGCGGTGTGCGCATGCTGGTAAAAGACAACGGCATCGGCTTCAATTTTAAGGATAAAGCCGCCCGGACAAAGCAACGGAGCCTGGGGCTGATGAGTATGCAGGAACGGGCCAGGCTGATCGGCGCCGTCCTGAAAATAGACTCGCAGCCCGGCCGGGGCACGCGCATCGAGGTAGAAGTCCCGGCGAATGGCGAAGGCATGACTGCTTAAACTTTGGCCTTTTGAGTATTGTCTTATCCACTTCTCCTCACAAAAGCCTCTGATAAATCTTATGCGCCGGGTCCAGCGGTTTAAAGAGCTGGCTGAACTGCCCCATGGAATCCCGGGCCCCCAAAAAGACCAGGCCTTTCGGGTTTAATGTGGAATAAAGAATCGGTATCAGGCGTCGGTGAGCAGCAGCGTTGAGATAAATCAGTATGCTCCTGGAGGACACCAGGTCGATATTGCTAAACGAGGGAGCTTTGATAAAGTCCAACTGGGTGAAGACACACTTTTGCCGGATTTCTTTTTTGACCTGGTAATAGGAACCTTTACGGTCGAAAAACCTGTCAATTCGCTCGGGAGCGACCTCATCAGTGATGATGCTGGAAGGATAGAGGCCGGTGCGGGCCAGATTGATCGCCGATTCATCCAGGTCGGTGGCAAATACCCGCAAAACAGCCTCAGACTTTAATTCTGCCAGACATTCCTGGAGCAAAAACGCCACCGAGTAGGTCTCTTCTCCGGTGGAGCAGCCCAGGGTCCAGGCTCGCACGGTGCTGGATAACGGCCTGGCCTTTAAAAAATCCAGGCAATATTTCTTGAGATAGGCAAAAGCCACGGGGTCCTGAAAGAAGCCGGTCACATTAATAATGAACTCCTTGAATAAAGACTCGATTTCATCCGGGTTCTCCCTGAGGTAGCGGACATAGCCTTTAACGCTGTCGATTCCTTTAATTCCCATCCGCCGTTCGATGCGGCGGCGAACGGTAGAATGTTTAAACTGGGAAAGGTCGTGGTCGGTACGGATTTTGACCAGGGTAAATATCTCCTCCAGTTCTTTCCTGTTCTGTTTCAGGTCTTCTTCACGCTCTATGGCTGGTTTACCGAAATATTTCCGGGCATAATCCATGAGATAGGTTGGAATCCGGTCCGGAGGAAGCACTTTATCCGCAACGCCAAGATCTATAACGGATTGCGGCATATCCGGGTGTTTCGCTGAAGCCGGGTCCTGGGCGATTACCATTCCCAGTTGATAGTTAATCATCCGGGAGCCGAAAGAGCCGTCTGAGCCGATGCCGGACAAAATGATTCCGATAGCCTGGTCTTTCAGATTCTCCGCCATCGAGCGAAAGAACAAGTCAATGCTGTGGGGCACATAGGGCTTCTCCGGTTTGGCGAATAACGTTAAAGTGTGGTCTACCAACTGCATATTCTTATCAGAAGGGACGATATAAACATGATCCGGCTCGATATCCGTGCCGTCTCTAGCCACGGTTATCTGCATACGGGTATATTTTTGGAGCAACCCGGGCAAAAGTGTAGGTATATCCGGACTGGAATGCTGAATGATGATGAAGGCCATGCCGGTCTTATGCGGCATGGCCGAGAACAACTGATATAACGCTTCCAATCCGCCAGCCGAGGCTCCGATGCCCACAATGGGGAAGGCGGATGGATTTCCGGGCTCTATCTCTTTTGCAATATCCTTTTCCTCTTTGAGATTATCCTTCGCGGCTTCTATAGTTTGTTCTTTGTCTTTTGAGTGCATCCCTCCACCTCCCAATCCCGAGTTGCCTGAGCCCATCTCATAAATAGTTACCTAACATTAAGTTTGATTAAAAACACATCCAAAATAGTTTCGGATAAGTTTGCTTCCACATAAAGTAAAGATATTTTTAAGATAGCTCCTGCTATTTTCAGTATACAAATTGGGAGTTTGTTTTTGATTATATGGATGCCTGGCACTGTTCGATTGACCGAATTAACTGAATTCGAAATTGAATGTCTTCCGGTTTTGGTGATGAGCGTACACTCGAGGGAGTCAAATCCTGGCCCGGGATAATCGGAAGGAATAATAAAATAAAGTGGCCAGGAGATGAAAAACTGAGTTATATGGTGCATGTTACCCTCGCCAGTATGGAGGTAATCGCAGCTTCGCAAGCAGAACCAGAGCATGATGGAGATCTGGCTGTTAAATGCGCGTTGCTGTACGATGTAATCGAGGACGCCAATATAAGTAATGAAAAGGCAGCTTTGGAATCAACCTGACCTCCAAAGAATGATTTATCACATGACGGTGATAAATCATGCAGATATTCTAACAACAATTAACGTAACTGTTAAAAGTGGAACTAATTGACACTTAACCTATAATCCTTCAGAATTGAAAATAGAGAATGGGATCAGACGAGAAAATACTGGCAAAGATTCTAAAAGGGAAATCTGATGCAGATATTCCTTTTAACGATGTTTGCCAGTTGCTAGAGACGCTTGGCTTTAAACAACGTATTAGGGGTGATCACCATATCTTTACCCGAAACGATGTTGAAGAAATAATCAACTTGCAGCCAAAGGGTTCGAAAGGGAAACCTTACCAGATGAAGCAGGTTCGCAATATCCTGCTTCGTTATAAAATCTCTCTGGAGAGTAATGATGAGCAGTAAATACGAAATTATTATATTTTGGAGTGAAGAAGACCAGGCTTTTATAGCTGAAGTTCCTGAATTACCAGGCTGTATGGCAGATGGGAAGACTTATCAAGAAGCTCTTGCGAATGCTGAAATCGTCATTCAAGAATGGATTGAAACAGCTCGGGAATCAGGTCGTACAATCCCGAAACCTAAAGGCAGGTTAATGTACGCTTAACTGGCGGCATCCGCCCGTGGTAATAATCCGTTATCCTCAGACACTCCTGTCCAAAACAAACTTTTAACCCAATAAGAAAAGAGACTCTGCGAAGTATCACATTGAAAGCGTCACCTATCATCAAACACTTCAGAAGAGTCTCTTATGCATTTTGCCAAAAAATGTGTTCAGATAGAGGCTTTTTAGTTTCTGCCACCTGAAAGATGGGAACAAAGGGCGGACCTAGTTTTATGTCAAATGCAATGAATTTTATAATGGCATTTTTGCTTTGACAACCGTTCCCTGTCCGGGTACTGATTCAATTTTCAGGTCAGCCCCAATGAGTTTGGCACGTTCCATCATACTCATTAATCCCAGGCTCCCTTTTAAGCCAGAACGCACGGCAGCTTTTTTAACATCAAAGCCAACTCCATCATCACTTACAGTCATTTCGATAAAGTCTTTTTGGAATTTGAGGTTAATTACGGCATTACCGGCTTTAGAATGCTTACGAGAGTTGTTGAGCGCCTCCTGGGCAATGCGGAACAGTCCTAATTTGACATCTTCAGACAAGGACGGCTCTTCGCCTTCAGCATTCACTTCTACGGAGATACGGTTAGCCTGATCCAATTTATTCATGTCATCAGCTATTTGTTCCAAAGCGGCTGTCAGCCCCAAATGTTCCAGGATAGTCGGCCGCAGTTCGTGGCTGTAGCGGCGAACATCATTAAACGCCCGCCCGGCATCTTTCACCAGATATTCCAACTTTTCGATAATCTCCGGCGATTGAATTTTACCGGAACGCAGCACACCCTCTATCTCCATCTTAAGAATGGACAGATATTGGGCGGTATCGTCATGAAGTTCATAAGCAATTCGCTTTCTTTCTTCCTCCTGTACCTGAGTGATGCGGCGGCTGTATTGTTGTAATTGCTCATTAGCCTCCTTTAACTCCTGAGTCCGTTCTGCGACCTTAGTCTCCAATTCATTTTTTGCTTTAATGAGGGATTCTTCGGCAATTTTACGTCCGGTAATATCACGCTCGGTAGTAGCGACAGCAACCGGACGTCCGTTATCATCAACCAGTTTGGTGACAGTTAACCATACATCAATAATTCTTTTATCTTTTGTTAGCCGCTTAACCTCTAAAGATTTAACCGCTTTGCCATTTTTAATATCCTCCAGGAATTGGAGCGCCTGAGAGCGTCCTTCTTCCGGAACCAGAGCGGCGCTATTCATATGCAGAGCTTCAGCTTCAGTATAGCCATACATCCGCTCAGCCCCCCGGTTCCAGGCCTGGATATTGCCCTGCAAGTCCTGCACGGTGACAGCATCGTTAGAGTCAGTAACCACGGTGGCCAGCCGCCTCAACTCTGCGGCGGTTTTCTTTTGCTCTTCCAGAGCTTTTTGGAGCTTCCGGTTCAGATTAGCCAGCTCGTTTGTTGATTGCTTCTCCATAGATAACCCAAGCTCATGGGGTTGTGTTGAGCTTCGTACAAATAATACCCCATCTTTTATTTCCGGATTTTTCCCCGGCGGGACCAGATAGACTGCATTCGGCTCCAGCTTCACCCTGTTTGTAACCGTATGAACGGGCATATCGGCGAAGCGACAAAGAATTTGCGAGATTGAATCAATGGCTGCAGGACCCAGAGATTGAAAGATCGGAAGAGCGTCGTGTAGGGAAAG
>CAZELW010000009.1:0-5083 GCA_964513135.1 uncultured Dehalococcoidales bacterium | reverse complement strand
CAGCAGGACCAAGAGAATGAACAATAATGAATGCCAGATGCCTATTTGACGGCAAGCTCTGGAAAAATTGTCTTACGGCTTCCAAACCGTCGCCAGAAGTCCCAACACCCACGATGTAGAATTGATCACCATCTGAGGAACCAGGGACCTCCTGGCATGGGCTATGCCGGACAAACTGTTGAGTATCTGATAAACGCTTCTTTTCCTCTATTACCATTACCTGCTCCCGGTGCCTGACCATGCAAGGAATAGAAGCGCGGACTATTTAACCCGAATCAATACTCCGGTCATAAGGCCTGATTTTTTTAAACTGGCCATTGGGAACTACAAAACAAACCATGATGAAAGAACTGAGCATTCCCTTTGATACCTTAAAAATTGCGAAATTAAACGCTAACCAGCCAGCACGGGTTATCACCTGCTTACCTTGCTCAGGTCTGAAGAGCTGGCACCTATCCCAATAGATTATTCTTTTCAATAATTATTATAGCGAACTCGCTTTTACTTGTCACAGGCATGAAGGCAGGGCCATTGCGTCTTTTGTAGAAGCATCACCCGCCTGCATGGGGTTCTGTTGGAACGGAATCAGGATTAAAGATTAATGATTAATGATTGATGATTAAGGAGAGGAAAAGGAGACCGGGTAGATTCCGTGTCGAAGCACGGAATGACAGGGTAGGTAGAGGCCTCCAGTATGACAATAAAGGGAGCATGATTCTTCATTCTATCTATTACAGGCTTCTTGCATAACAGGGGAGAGGGAGAAGCTTCCAGCAGGAAAGCTTTATGGATATCAGTGGAAGCTGGGATGGATTTAAAAGAAGGAAAAGGCCCCGCATATTACAGGGGACCTTTATCAAGATGATATTTATTGTGTTTTATGCGACCGGACAGGCAGCCTGACGGCTGCGGGATTTATCCTGCTCCGCCTGACTGACCGCATCCAGGCACCGGTCGCAGAGCTCACAATTCTTAGTCGAGCCAGCTATATTGACCCATTTTCCGCACCAGGTTTCTCCCGTCCCCGGCCTCCGGATATGGGCCAGATCATCTTTACCTGCTTTAACCAACATTTTTCCTCACCTCCCTTCCTTATTATCCCTGTCGGCAGATTGATTCTTCATAAAATCCGCGGGCGGCAAAGCCGGGAAACCGAAACAGGACTGACAAAGGTACAGAGGATCCAGATTCAGCGTCCTTAACCATTCAAACTGCCGAAGCAGATGCTTTTCTTCAGCGCATAAATTACGGGGTAATGAGACCTTGATCCGGACGTATTCATCCCCTCTTTCTCCATCGTATTTCGGCATTCCCTGCCCGGCAATCCTGAATACCATCCCGTTCTCGGCACCCTCGGGGACCTGGAGAGAAAGCTCCCCTTCCAACCCAGGGACGCCCCGGACCGTTCCTCCCAGAATGGCCTGAGTCAGGCTGATTTCTTTTTCCACGTAAATATCGCTGCCCTTTCTTTCAAAAAGCGGATGTTTTTTTACTTTAAGCTTAATATATAAGTCTCCGGCCATGCCGCGGCCGCTGCCCGGTTCCCCTTCCCCGGACACCTTTAGCGTATGCCCGGAATCAGCTCCCCGAGGAATCCGGACCAAGACCTCTCTTTCTTTTTCTACCGTCCCCTTCCCCCGGCATTGGAGACAAGCCGCCGTGATAGTCTTCCCGGCCCCACGGCAGCGGGGACAGGTAGTGATCTGGCGGAAAAGGCTGTAACCGCTCCGCTGTTCGCGGACCAACTGACCGGCGCCGCCGCAGTCCCGGCAGGTTGAGATGCCTCCCCTGTCGGCCCCGCTCCCCCGACAGTCCGGACAGACCTCACTCCACGGCAAGGTGATCTTCTTTTCCGCTCCATAGAAGGCTTCTTCCAGATCGATTTCCAGCTCACACTCCAGGTCTGCTCCGCGCTGTATTTCCAGTTCCTGGACCCGCGCCCTGGAATTGCCGAAGAAATCGTCAAAGATGCTGCTGCGGCCAAATCCGAACCCGCTGAACAGGTCTCTCAAACCAAACTCACGGAAGAGACTGCTGAAATCGATCCCGCCAAAGATATCTTCGGCGGTATAGCCCTCCAGCCCGGCCTGACCATAGGCATCGTATTGTCGCCTTTTCCGGGGATCGCTTAAAACGGCATAAGCCTCGTTGATTTCTTTCATTCTTTCCGCCGCCTGCCGATCTCCAGGATTGCGGTCAGGATGATATTTGATAGCCAAACGCCGGTAGGCCTGTTTGATGGCAACCTCGTCGGCCTCCCGATTGATGCCCAGGACCTCGTAGTAATCTCGCTTCACTTTTGCTCCTCGAATTGCCATATCCCAGCTACTCATTCAATCGGTCTATCTGTTTTTCACAACCAGAACAAGCTATCACCGGTGGGAAGAAGCGGGTCATCCGGACCATTTCCTGAAGAGGTTTGATTTCTCCGCAAAATTTACATTTAAAGGTCACCTGGTGATCTTTTTCAGACTCTGACTGATTTATTTTGCTGTCTATCGTAGTCAACGCATTGAACCTCTTTTAATTGTGACTATATGTAACGCAACAAATAAATGCCTGATTAGTTCAGCCCAGCCCTGCTCCGTGGGGGAGGGGGACGGAATACTGATTAAAGATTAATGATTAATGAAGGGGAGAAAGACCACCCCTTCCTGGGATGCTTCAGAGCGCCCGTTGACACCCAAAAGGTCCCCGCGCCATTCCGTCTCGCCTTCGGCGAGGGTATTAAGGAAGTCATTGCAGGCCTCCAGCTTGGCAGAACGGCATATATTTCAGGCATCTTATGTGAATCCGAATTCATTTTCTATCCTGAGTGCATGTTACAGATTTCTCTACCGACTTATCCTCCGGCAGGCGGGGATTCACTCATCCACCGGTTTAATCTATCTTGCAGCCGGTTTTAGCCTCCAGTTCTTTTAGCTCCCGGCGTTTTCTTTCAATCAACTCCTGCACCCGATCCTGGATGTCCGGAGAAGCCAATAGCAGAGCTAACTGGTTCTTTTTTCGCCACACCAGGACCCGGTCCTCCAGGGTTTCCACCCAGTAGCCTTCCTGCTTTTGCTCCTCAGTCAGTTCAATTGGCGGAAAAACATTTCCCGATATCATTTTTCTCCTCTTTGATGGTAAAGCCAGAGCCGGGCCACCCACAGCCTGCGCAAGCAGGGATTGTGACCGGGGCCTGCCGGCACCAAAAGAGATAAGAACTTACCTGAACCGCAACGTGAATTATTAATATCCGACAGAGCTTCCTGCGAGCAGGATATGGCTAGAATGGACAAGAAAGAGTTTGCGCTGCAACGAAGAGGCTACCAGACCAGGCAAGGAGAAATCTAACCCGTTCGCAGGAAGCTCGTATTGCAACCGGTAATGTTAATATTCAGAGAATTTCAGCCGGTTAAACGGGCTTGATCTAAAAGTAAACCCCGGGGGCAATTCCCGCGGTTTACTATGGCTCTTCCACTGCCTCCTCCGTTCTGGCATTGTGCCAGAATCCACAAGATTCCAATAGGGCATCAGGTTTGAGGAGCCCGGGACCGTAGAAGCTCCCCGCCGGCAAACCATGGATTATACAGCAGCCAGACTTTCTACCAGCGGGGAGCGGGGACTATCCATCTGCCGCCGGCAGAGCCAGTTCAGCAACATCGCAGCCGCTCACCTCCAGGGCTGATATTTTATCCCGGAAGCCCGTTTATCAAACAGGCTTTCCGAGCTTCTGCTTTAATATAGCATTCCCAATGTAAGAAGAATGCAAGAGAAAAATTAGAAGAATATTAGAATTTAGAGCAAGGCCTGCATGTCTGCCTATTTCACTACTTTATATTTATCGCAGGCATACTTTGCGGTGTCTTCGTCTTCGGTATCCTTGATCGGCCGTGAGCACTGGTTCCGCTGATCACATTTCAGGCATGTTTCCCGTTTGCTCCGCAGATAGGTATAATTTATTTCCTGGATGGTTTCCTGATTCATCACATCTCCTTTTTTACTCAGGCTGAAAAAGCGCAGGCAAACCGCTGATCAATTTAAGAACAACTCAGTTCCCTGATGGATTTCAGCCTGTAGTTTGTCAGTGCAGATTGTGTTTACTGCTCAGGGTTTACATTATTTACCAGGCACGATGCCTTTTCCCAATCCCAAAGTGTGTCTACCCTGCTGTTTCAAAGTTTATTGACAATTTGTCGCCGGCATTAATATCCTCGGAAGCAACGGCATCACCAATGAAGTCCGCATATTTGATAATTCTAAAGGGGGTCACCTTATCCCCTTTTTTAAAAGTGCCATCCGCCATTGATTCCAGAGATTTAACTTTAGAGATACTTATTTGAAGTTTGGCCCCCTCTCTCACATCTTCAAGCAACTGGAACTCCTTACATCTTTCAGAGGTGGAAAACAGGGAGCCCAGGCTGGTCTTCTCCCCAGCCTTTACATTGATGTCCGCCACCAATTCGAAACTACCCAATTTGCTCATTTTTTCCCTCCTGGATATAGATTTTTTCGGATAGTGGTCTAAACACCTGATCCGCTAAAGAACTCATCTCGAATCCGGGAGAATCTGCGAGCCCAGTCAGCTTTCTGCCATTCCGCTACGCCATAAGGAATCCCCCGGTAAGAAAATCCGCTTTTCCTCAATTTTATTACCCGAGGACTTTCAAATTGATAGTTTTCGATATACGATCGTGAACCGGAGATTTCATCAGAGTAGTAGGACAAATCGAAACCTTTGTCCCGGCAAAACTGCTGAAACTCGGCGAATTGCTTTTCATTCAGAACCAGATTCTTTTCCATCCCCGGCCGAACACCAAAAGCAAGAGAGCCCGAGGGATTATCCCGGACAGCCGGACTACCCCTGCTGTATCCAGTTTACTCCAGTGATTATAAGAATTGCATAAGATCATCCAGTTAATACCAGAGTTATTTTATTTTGTTATGAAACGTTGCCCTCTGCCTGCTCCGTGGGGGAGGGGGAATCAGGATTGATGATTAATGATCAAGGAAGGGGAGAGGGGCTTCTAGAATGACAGGGTACTAGCGCTTAAGAGGGATTCCTGATCTCAGGTTGACTTCCAGGCCTTGAGATTGCTTC
>CAZELW010000008.1:11111-16208 GCA_964513135.1 uncultured Dehalococcoidales bacterium | reverse complement strand
CACACGAACCCTCGCCTACCTTGTTAGAAAATACAGGGCAACTATCAGCGCAATTACCCAGATGGCCAGCGTGATGATTAAGCGTTTATTCAGTCTTCGGTTCCGGCGCCGGAAATTAATCACGGGCGGGGGGTTTTCTTTACGGGGAACGGGCTCCGCCGGTGGTTTAGAGGTTGAATTCTTCCGGGCTATTCTCTGTTCGTTCTTTTTGATCCGGCTCTCTTTTGACACTCTTCATCCTGTTTGAATATATAATAAAACTATTATAACATTGTCTGGAATATGGCGCATTTTTGAAGCATATCTTTTGCTATGCTTATATCCGTTATGGTATATTACCAGTATATCAATGAACGCTAATATTGAAATCATTCCTGAAGGCGGAGTGACCAGTCCGAAAGGCTTTTATGCCGGAGCTACCTATGCCGGTATCAAGAAGAAAGCCAGGGATGTCCTTGACCTGGCCCTCCTGTATTCCGAGACAGCCTGCACTGCCGCCGCAGTATTTACCACCAATAAGGTCAAAGCAGCCTCTGTAATCCTGGACCGGCAAAAGCTTCAAAATGCCGGCAGGGCCAGAGCGGTAGTCATAAACAGCGGCTGCGCTAACGCCTGCACCGGAGAGCGGGGTATGAAAGACGCCGTTCTTACCGCCGAATTGGCCGCGAAAAGACTGGGTGTACCGCCGGACGAGGTAATGGTAGCAAGTACGGGAGTTATCGGCGTCCCTCTGCCGGTTGACCTGATCGAAGAAGGCCTGAGCCGGATCGCTCCATCCAGGGATGGTGGGCGGTGGCTGGCCAGGGCTATCATGACTACTGATACCCGGCCGAAAGAAATCGCAGTTACGGTTAGTAGCGAAAGCAGCCGGTTTACTATCGGCGGGGCCGCCAAAGGCGCCGGAATGATTCATCCGGATATGGCCACCATGCTCTGCTTTCTGACTACCGACGCCGCAGTCGAATCCGAGTTTTTGCAGGCTTCACTGAAAAAAGCGGTGGACGTCTCTTTCAATATGATATCCGTGGACGGCGATACCAGTACCAACGATATGGTGCTGATATTGGCCAACGGCCTGGCGGATAAAGGACAGGTAATTCCAGGGGCCGCCTCCGGAGAAGCTTTTCAGAAAGCCCTGGAAGAGGTTTGCCTGTATCTGGCAAAGTGCATTGCCCGGGACGGCGAAGGGGCGACACGCTTGATCGAAGTCGTTGTCAACGGCGCCTCCAGTATCAAAGATGCCAGATTGGCTGCCAGGACTATTGCCAGTTCTCCGCTGGTCAAGACCGCAGTTCACGGCGCGGACCCCAACTGGGGCCGGGTTCTGGCTTCCGCGGGCAGAAGCGGCGCAGAGCTGATACCGGAAAAATCGGCTGTGTATATCGGCGATATGTGTCTTTTAAAATCGGGTATGCCCGTGTCTTTTGATAAAAAAGCCGCGGCGGAGCTGTTGAAATCGGAGGAAGTGAGGTTAAGAGTAGATCTGAACCTTGGAAATGCTTCGGCGACCGCCTGGGGATGCGATCTGTCCGAAGAATATGTCGTCATAAACAGCGAGTATACTACTTAAGATATCCCCGAAATATTTATATATGGAAAACAAAGTCAACGGTATAATCGTCGTAAAAATTGGTGGTTCGACCCTTGGCCAGCATGATACCACTCTGGAGGACCTGGTCCGATTGCAGGAGCAGGGCATTCCGGTAATAGTGGTCCACGGCGGTGGTAAAATAATTACCGAGTGGCTGGGGAAGCAGAGCGCCTCTACTCAGTTTGTGCAGGGAGAGAGGGTAACGGACAGGACCGGACTTGAAGTGGCGGCCGCGGTGCTTTCCGGGCTGGTCAACAAGGAGCTGGTAGCCTCTATTTGCGCCCTGGGCGGGCGGGCCGCCGGCATAAGCGGCGTCGATGGAGCTTTGCTTCAAGGAAAGATCAGAAACCCGGAACTGGGCTTTGTCGGAGATATCTATAAAGTGAATACCGCCATTTTGGAAGACCTGTTGAAGGCCGGATATATGCCGGTGGTTTCTTCCATCAGTTTAAATGTCTTCATGAATCCGGGCAGCAGCCCATTATTGCTTAATGTCAATGCGGATATAGCGGCTGGCGAAATCGCCGCGGCGGTAAAAGCCGAGAAGCTGATATATTTAACCGATATTGCCGGTATCTGCGATAAGGCTGGACAGGTGTTGTCCCGGTTGAGTTCCCGGGAAGCTGAAGACCTGATCAACTCGGGTGTGGCTACGAGCGGAATGATACCCAAGATCCGGTCCGGCATAAGGGCGCTGGTCAATGGAGGATCGACCCGGATCATAGACGGCAGGCGCTCTCACGCTTTGCTCGGCGAAATCGAGGGCACTGGTGAAGGCACCACGATTTATAAAGGAGATTAGGCGATCTTCAGATATTTTGCGCAGGCCGTGGGTGACCCGGCACTGGCTTTACCATAGACATAAGATGAATAAAGAAAATAGAAATTAGAGGTTTAAATGACGCAGGGTAAATTGACTGCTTCCCAGGAATTGGCGCAAAAATACATGATGAATTTTATCAGCCGTATACCGGTTACCTTCGTTAAGGGCCGGGGCTTGCGTTTATGGGATGAGGAAGGAAAAGAATACCTGGACTTTGTGGGTGGCTGGGCGGTAAACAGCCTGGGTCATTGCCATCCGGTGTTGACTGAGGCTATCACAGAACAGGCTAATACGCTGGTCCATGTCTCCAACGCCTATTACACAACTCCGCTGGCCAGGCTGGCTGAGTTGCTGGTGAAAAATAGCTGCCTGGATAAAGTATTTTTCAGCAACAGCGGCGCCGAAGCCAATGAAGGAGCGGTGAAGCTTGCCCGCCGCTACGGAAGTCTGAAATTGAATGGAGCTTATCAGGTTATAACGGCCCTCAACTCTTTTCATGGAAGGACTCTGGCTATGACGGCGGCTACCGGACAGGCTAAATTCCAGGAAGCCTACTACCCGCTGCCGGAAGGTTTCGTAAATGTCGAATATAACAGCCTCGACGCCATTAAAAAGGCCACCACCCCCAAGACCTGTGCGGTAATGCTGGAGCCAGTGCAGGGTGAAGGAGGCGTGAACATCCCGGCGGACGACTATTTGAAGGAAGTACGCGCCTGGTGCGATGAAAAAGGCATCCTGCTGATACTGGATGAGGTGCAGACCGGAATCGGGCGGCTGGGAAAACTTTTCGGTTATGAACTGTACGGAATTGAGCCGGATATTATTACTCTGGCGAAAGGCATAGCCAGCGGGGTGGCGATCGGGGTGATTATGGCCAGAGATCGGGCGGCGGTCTTCGCTCCCGGGGAACACGGGACCACCTTCGGCGGGAATCCTCTGGCCTGCGCCGCAGGCTACGCTGTAACCAGTTATATTATTGCTAATAATATACCGAAAAACGCAGAGCAGCAGGGGCAGTATTTCCTCATGAAGTTGAACGAACTGAAAAAGAAATATCCCTTCATATCCGATTGTCGTGGACGCGGACTGCTAATTGCGGTAGAATTGGATAGGGACATTGCTGAAGCAGTGATGTACGCCTGTCTGTCGAGGGGCTTGTTGATAAATTATCTTAAACCAAATATATTACGGATAATACCTCCGTTAATTATCAACAGCGCTGAGATTGACGAAGGAATAGGGATTCTGGAGGAGGCATTATCATCCATTAGCATCTGAAATGCCTCCCAAAAATAAGGAATAAAGGTAGGATGACTTTTCTAAGATACAGGATGGAGCGTTATCTCTCTCATCTGTCGAGGGAGATAAGACCGGTCAGGAGCTTCAGCCGACTGAAAAGAACACTGTTGCTCTCTGCGGTTGGTTTTGTCCTGTTAATGGGAATATTAGCGGTCACATTTTCCGGAATAGGTATGATTTCGCAGGTAGAGGCGCGGAGTATAAACTGGTCTGAATTTGATACCTCGGGATTGCCGTCGGAAGTTGTCGATGATGCCAGAAATCTGGCCGGCAATCTGTACGGTTCAAGCCGGATGGCGGACCTTTATTATAAGCAGTTGCTGCTGGCCTATTCCGAGTCGATTGACCATGATTTCATCATCTTCTTCAACCCCGGGGGCTGGGGTACCAGGAAGTTGCAGGACTCGCCGGAATGGAATAGCATTATTAGCGGTATTCGAAGTGAAATCGAGAGTGCCGGCTACCGCGTGATTGTCCTGAACTATCACCGCACCTATGAGGATTTCCGGAGCAAATTAATCGAGCTCAAGGAGATGTTCACCGGTTATCCCAATAAAGCCAAGGATTTGAGCGGATTTGTGAATTTTCTCACCAGCCACCAGCCTGGACTTAATGTGATTCTGGCGGGGGAAAGCACCGGGACTGTAATTTGCGATAACGCCATGATCTGGCTTCAGGATAATGACAGGGTGTACAGCATCCAGACCGGATCGCCGTTCTGGCATCGAAATTACTTATCCCAGAGGACTTTACTGGTCAATGATAATGGTATTGTGCCTGATTCTTTCAGTAAGGGTGATATTATTACCATTATTAAAAGCAGTTTCAGAAATGCTCTGGGCCTGAATGAAGCAGATGAAGGCACTGTTTTGAACGTTTTCTCGGCTCCGGGTCACCAGTACTGGTGGCAAAACCCCGGAGTATATACGGCCATAGAAAGCTTTTTGGAAAAATATTTTGGACTATCATCAGATCTTCAGTCCACAGATTAATAGGGGGTCAAAGTGTCCGATAAAGTGGTTTTAGCCTATAGCGGGGGTGTAGATACCTCAGTAGCTATTAAATGGGTCCCGGAGCATTATGGGATGGAAGTCATAACTCTAACGGTGGATATCGGTAATGTGCCGGACCTGGAAGCAATCAAGCAAAAAGCGGAAAAACTGGGTGTAAAAAAGGCGATCGTCATTGATGCCCGGGAAGAATTTGTAAAAGATTATTGCTGGCCGGCTTTACAGGCTAATGCTCTGTATGAAGGGGCATATCCTTTAGCTACCGCTCTGGGCAGGCCTTTAATAGCCAAATTGATGGCTGAAGTTGCTCTGGAGAACCAGGCCGCCGCAGTCTCCCATGGCTGCACCGGGAAAGGGAACGACCAGGTCAGATT
>CAZELW010000008.1:1426-11101 GCA_964513135.1 uncultured Dehalococcoidales bacterium | reverse complement strand
ATGGGGCATGACCCGGGAAGAGACTATTAAATATGCTCAGGATAATGGTATCCCCATCCCGGTCACCAAAAAGAACCCCTATTCAATAGACGAGAACCTCTGGGGAAGGGCTGTAGAGTGCGGAATACTGGAGGACCCCTGGAATGAGCCTCCGGAAGATGCTTTTATCTGGACTAAATCTCCGGAGAAAACCCCGGACAAGCCGACCTATGTTGAGATCGGGTTTGAACAGGGGATTCCGGTGTCCCTGGACGGCCGGACGATGGACGGGATCAGTCTGATCAGCCAGCTCAACAGGATAGCCGGAGAGAACGGGGTCGGACGCATCGATCATATTGAAAACCGGCTGGTCGGTATTAAGTCCAGGGAGGTATATGAGGCCCCGGCGCCGCTCGTGTTAATTCAAGCCCACATGGCGCTGGAGGAGATGAACCTGACCAAACCGCAGTTGCGCTTTAAGCAAAAAGTGGCTGTGGAATATTCCGACCTGATATATAACGGCCTCTGGTTCAGCGCCATGCACCAGGACCTGGCGGCTTATGTACAGAGCACCCAGCGCTTTATTACCGGGACCGTCAGGGTCAAATTATTCAAAGGAACATCCATGGTCGTTGGCCGCAAGTCGCCGTATTCATTGTACAGCTATAATCTGGCGACCTATGATAAAGGTGATACCTTCGACCAAAGCCATTCAGTAGGCTTCATTCAGCTATGGGGCCTGCCGACCAGGACACAGGCACAGTTACAGCCTATCAGGGAAACCGGTGGCCCCCTCAACAGTATGAATATCGGGGAAAAGAAGGGAAAGAATTGAGCCTGATCCGGGGACGTTTTCAAAAAGAAGCTGATGCAGCCGTGAGCCGGTATACCGCCTCCCTTCCCTTTGACTGGCGGTTGTATAGCTTTGACATCGCGGGGTCTATCGCTCATGCCGCCATGCTGGCCAAACAGGGCATTATTACGAACGATGATTACAAGGCCATCCGGCGCGGCCTGAAAGTAATTGAGAAAGAGATAGAGCAGGGGAAATTCCGGTTCAAACCGGACCTGGAAGATATTCACATGAATATCGAGGCGCGCCTGACAGAACTGGTCGGGCCGGCCGGGGCCCGTTTGCATACGGCGAGGTCTCGCAATGACCAGATTGCTCTTGACCTGAGGCTGTTCGTCAAATCCGTCACCAGGGACGTTCTGGAGGGAATCGCCAGCCTCCAGCAGGTGTTACTCCGGATAGCCGGCGAAAACTCCGGTACCATCTTGCCGGGCTATACTCATTTACAGAGGGCTCAGCCGGTGCTTTTGGCCCACCATTACCTGGCCTACCTGGAAATGCTGCAAAGAGACTTCGAACGCTTTTCCGATTGTCTGAAGAGGGTTGACGTATTGCCGCTCGGAAGCGGCGCCCTGGCCGGTGTAGCCTATAATATCGACCGGGAATTCGTGGCCCGCAGGCTGGGGTTCAAAAGAATCAGCCGTAACAGCCTGGATGCGGTGTCGGATAGGGATTTTGTCATTGAATTCGAAGCCGCCGCCGGACTGTGCATGATGCACCTTTCACGGTTGGCCGAGGAGATAGTACTTTGGTCGTCAGCGGAATTTGGTTTTATAGTTCTGGATGACTCATATACAACCGGCAGCAGCATCATGCCTCAGAAAAAGAACCCCGATGTGGCTGAACTGGCCCGTGGAAAAGCAGGTAGGGTTTATGGTAATCTTGTATCAATATTGACGACTATGAAGGGGCTTCCGTTATCCTATAACAGGGACTTGCAGGAGGATAAGGAAGGACTGTTTGATACGGCAGATACCCTGTTGTCCACCTTGCAGGTATTTGGAGGTATGCTGAATACGGCCAGGTTTAATACAGATAAAATGTTTAAAGCCCTGGAAGACGGCTACCTTTTGGCGACCGATATCGCCGATTACCTTGTAAAAAAAGGAGAGCCCTTCCGCCGCGCCCATGAAGCGGTGGGAAAGCTGGTGAGCTGGGCTGCCGGACAGGGGAAGGTGTTCAGTGATATCAGCCTGGATGATTACCGGAAGTTTTCTCCCCTGTTCCAGGAGGATGTTTATTCGATTACATTCGCAGGATCGGTCTCTGCCCGGAACAACCCCGGCGGTACCTCTCCGGAACAGGTGAAAAAGGCTCTTGAGGAAGCCCGGAATATCCTGGCGGCCAATGAGAAGGCAATCAAAAAATCGAAGTCAGCGGCGGGAGTTGTCAAGTAGGCCGCTGACTGATATTTAGAGACAAAAAATATGATGAAAAAATATTATCCGGGTTTAACTTTATTCTGGTTCCGCAAACATCTGGTACAGAGTTTCACCTGCTTCGACTTACCGTCTACCACAATAGTGGCCGGATGTACATTAGGATTAAAACGCCGGTTGGTATGGCGTTTTGAGTGGCTGACGTTCGAGCCAAACATCGGTGTCTTTCCGCAAATTTCGCACTTCAAGATATATTCTCCTTTGTGTTTCTAAAAGATCAGGTTGTAAACTACCGAGCAATAATATACCATATTTCTGTACATAATTCAAAAGGACCGAAGGTAAAAAGGGATAGCCGGATAAGTCTTGATAAGCATACATTAGGACCAAACCTTTAATGAATGATTGAACTGAGGAAACTGTAATATATGAAAAAAAATGGAAACAACGATGGTATAGTCCTGAGAGAGATGTTCTCTGCGGCTACTGCCTGGTTGGAAAAAAGTGTTGCCGATATCGATGCCTTAAATGTGTTTCCGGTCCCTGATGGGGATACCGGGACCAATATGCTGCTGACAATGCGTTCGGCCATAGAGGAAGCTTACCGGGCTTCGGACCACAGCGCTTCCTCGGTTGCCCAGGCTATGGCCAGGGGCGCCTTAATGGGTGCCCGGGGGAACAGCGGTGTTATCCTGTCCCAGATATGGCGCGGCTTGGCTCAGGGAATGGCTAAAAAAGAGGTGTTCACCAGCAAGGATTTCGCCGATGCTTTTGCACAGGCGGCCAAATGGGCGCCTAAAGGACTGAGCAAGCCGGTGGAGGGGACCATAATAACAGTTGTCAGAGATGCGGCCCAGGCAGGTCAGATGGCCGTTTCCAAAAACACCAGCGAGTTGGTACCGTTGCTGGAAGCCATCGTAGAAGCCGCCAATAAGTCTCTGGCAAACACGCCCAATTTGCTTCGGGCACTGAAAGATGCCGGTGTGGTGGATGCCGGCGGCCAGGGTCTGTATACTATTATGGAAGGTGCTTTGCGTTATCTCCGCGGCGAAGGCGAGCAGATGCAATTCCGCAAACCGCAGATCGTAACCAGCAATATCGTGGCTCCGGCCAAGTTGCCGACCATGAGCGCTAAAGAGGTGCCTTTTGGCTATTGCACCGAATTTTTGATCAAAGGCCGCAACATCAACCCGGACAAGCTGCGAGAGCGGCTCAAGAAACAGGGGGAATCTCTAATCGTGGTCGGAGACAGCTCCAATGTGCGCGTGCACATTCATACCCTTGATCCCGGCCAGGTGCTTCATTACGTCACTTCAAAGGGAACGCTGCATCAGGTGAGCATACGCAATATGGATGAGCAACATGAGGACTATCTGGAAATGCAAAAACAAAGGCTGCCGGCCGCAGATGTCGCCATAATCGCTGTTGCCCCCGGAGACGGTATTTCCGAGGTATTTAACAGCCTGGGGGCTTTTGTTGTCCCGGGCGGGCAGACTATGAATCCAAGCACCAAGGACTTGCTGCAAGCTGTGGAATCGGTGGTGCCGGACAAGGTGATTATCCTGCCTAATAACAAAAACATAATCCTGACAGCCAACCAGGTGCAGTCACTGACTAAAAAGAGCATCAAAGTGGTGCCGACCAAGACAGTACCTCAGGGTGTGGCGGCGCTGTTGGCTTTTGATTATGAATCTGATTTCGATACCAATGCCAGGGCTATGGAGAAAGCTCGTGGGAGTGTGCGGACAGTGGAGATCACCCGCGCCATTCGCACGACGAAGATCGGCGATATGAAAATCAAAAAGAACCAGGCTATCGGACTTCTGGACACTGATCTGGTGGCTGTAGGCAATACCGCCTTAAGCGTGTTAAACCAGGTTCTGGAAGGCGTTGATCTGAAAGAGTCGGAGGTAATGACCATTTATTACGGTAAAGATGTGGAGAAGAGCGAAGCGGAAAGAATCAGCAAGAACCTCCAGGAGAAAGCTCCTGATCTCCAGATTGAGGTAGTAGAGGGTGGTCAACCGCATTACGAGTATATCATTTCCATTGAATGACTCACGTTACGGCTTGAGTAAGTTCAAATCTCAAAGGGACTGGCTTTATCATAGACGTAAGGCGAGTGAATAACTAAGGAGTAGTTGAGATAATGACCGTTAAGATTATCACGGATAGCCTGGGCGACCTCCCCGAGGATGTGACCAAAAATCTGGGTATTACCGTAATACCCATATATGTATTGTTCGGGACCGAGAGCTTTAAAGACGGAGTAGACCTCACCAACGAGCAGTTTTATAAACGATTGGTAGAATCCAAAACGCTTCCGACCACCGCAGTTCCGGCGCTGGGAGACTTCATAAGCGTGTTTGAGAAGGCGGCTGAAGAGGCGGATGAGTTGCTGGTGATTACAATTTCACATAAACTGAGCGGCACTTACGAAACAGCCAACCGCGCTGCCGATATGGTAAAACAGAAAGTCAAGATCAAGGTGATTGATTCTTTACATGTAGTTATGGGGGAAGGCCTGCTGGTGATACGGGCTGCGGAAGCCGCTAAAGAAGGCGCCAGATTGGATGAAATCGTCAAACTGGTTAAATCTTACATTCCCAGGTCTGAAACCCGCATGGCTTTTGATACACTGGAATATCTGAAGCGGGGTGGACGGATCGGTGCGGCGCAGGCCTTCCTGGGTTCGATATTGAAAGTGAATCCGGTTTTGGGACTCAAGGACGGTGAAGTTTATCCGGTGGCCAGAGAACGCTCGCGGTCTAAAGCGCTGGAATCTTTATACAATTTTGCGGCCGGCTTCACCAAAATCGAGGCTCTTGCCGTGGAAGACGCCACTACTCCGGAAGAGGCCGATAAGCTGGCCGAGAGATTGCATGCAGCTTTTCCGGATGTGCCTCTTTACCGGTCCAAGGTGGGAGCGGTGATCGGCGCTCATGTCGGTCCCAGCGTGATTGCAGTTTCACTGATTGGAGATAGATAGGCGTAGTTGGCTTCTATAAATTTTCGGCTCCTGTGCCAGGTACTGGAGCTTGAACGTAAGAAAGGTTACCTGGACTCTTCGGTGATCGGCGGCATGGATAAATTCCTGAATCAATGGTTAATTCAGGCCAGGAATTCCGGTGCTGACCCCGGTTTATTGGAGCGTATCTCGTCGGTCATCCTGCCCGAATCTGCTTATTTTTCAATGGATAAAAATCAGCGCCGGGAATGGGTGGACAGGATTCTGGGGATGAAAGATGACCTGGAATCGGCAGTAATCCCTGCCCCGGCTCCCGCCGCCCCTTCTCGGCCGCTCGCACGGAAAACGCCTAAAACAGCCGCTTCGGGCGCAGCCTCACCCGGATCTCCGGTGAAGAAAAAGACTTCCAGCGCTCAGTCGCTGGATGCTGGGGTCCTGGCGGTAAAAGGCATCAACGAAGCTACCGGTAAGAAGCTTTTAAAACTGGGCGTGCAGAATATCCGCGATTTGCTTTACTTTTTCCCTCACCGACACCTGGACTACAGCCAGAGGGCGTTTATCAACAATCTTGTTGTCGGGCAGGAGAATACTATTATCGCCAATGTCTGGGAAGCCCGTGAAGTTCAGCTCGGCACGCGGCGCAGCACAGAGGCTACCGTGGGTGACGAGACCGGGAATGTCAGGGTCGTGTGGTTTAACCAGCCCTACCTGGCAAAGAGCCTGAAAACAGGCTCCAGGGTTGTTATCAGCGGAAAAGTGTCCCTCTTTTACGGCATGCCTGTATTTGAGTCGCCTGAATGGGAGCCGTATGAGGATAAAGATCTGGTACATACCGGTCGCCTGGTGCCGGTCTATCCGTTGACCCAGGGTTTGACTCAACGTCAGGTCCGGCGGATAATGAAACCGGCCGTTGACCAGTGGGCCTGTCAGTTGAATGATTTTCTTCCGGAAGCAGTAAAGTCCCGTTTGAAGCTGCCGGACTTGCCTGACGCGGTCAGGCAGGCCCATTACCCGGAAAGCGAGGCCAAAAAGGATCAGGCCAGACGCCGCCTGGCATTTGATGAATTGTTCTTATTGCAGATAGGCGTCCTGCACCGGAAACGCCGCTGGCAGGAAAGCCGGCCGGGAATTCCTCTGAATACGCAGCGTCCGGAACTGGATATTTTCTTGCAATCCTTGCCTTACAGACTGACTGCCGGCCAGAATAAGGCCCTGCAGGAGATTCTGGCCGATCTGCGAAAAAGCAGGCCGATGTCCCGTTTATTACAGGGTGAAGTGGGCAGCGGTAAGACTGTAGTGGCTGCCGCCGGTTTGGTCCTGACAGCAGCCGAAGGACTTCAGGGGGCTTTGATGGCCCCAACTGAAATCCTGGCAGAGCAGCATTTGAAAACCCTTCGCTCCATTTTTTCCGGGGTAGGAGAAGAAAAGGTTGAAGAAAATGTTTACTGCTACACCGGGTTTTTGGACCGGCCTCTGAAAGTGGCCCTGTTAATGGGGGACCTCTCCCAGGCCCGGAAACGTAAAATCCAGGAGAGAATAGCTTCCGGAGACATTGATATCCTGGTCGGCACTCATGCTCTGATCCAGAAAGATGTTGAATTTCATAAACTAGGCCTGATTGTCGTGGACGAACAGCACCGCTTTGGAGTTGAGCAGCGTTCGGCGCTGCGCCAGAAAGGCATTAACCCGCACGTGCTGGTCATGACCGCGACGCCGATCCCCCGGACACTGGCTTTAACGCTGTATGGAGACCTGGACCTGTCGGTTATTGACGAGCTTCCTCCCGGACGGCAAATCATCAGGACCAGGTGGCTGAAGCCGGAGCAGAGGAGCAGCGCCTATGCCTTTGTCAGGAAACAGGTTCAGGAAGGCCGTCAGGCCTTTATCATCTGCCCTCTGGTTGAGGAGTCGGAAGCTATTCAGGCGAAAGCCGCAGTTGGTGAATATGAACGTCTGTCAAGAGAAGTATTCCCGGACTTGCATCTTGGCTTGCTCCACGGCCGCATGTCATCCGAAGAAAAGGACGCCGTAATGCATCAGTTCAGTTCCGGCGCAACGGACATCCTGGTATCTACCCCGGTGGTGGAAGTGGGAATAGATGTGCCCAATGCCACAGTTATGCTGATTGAAAGCGCCGACCGGTTCGGATTGTCCCAGCTTCATCAGTTCAGGGGAAGAGTGGGAAGAGGCAAAGAGCAAAGCTACTGCATGCTGCTGGCTGAAAAACCGTCGGAGATCGGAAAGGAGAGACTGGACCTGATAGAAAAAATTCATAACGGTTTTCTCCTGGCAGAAGAAGACTTGAAGCTAAGGGGGCCTGGAGAGTTCTTCGGCACCCGCCAGAGCGGTCTCCCGGACCTTAAAATGGCACGGCTTTCGGATGTGTCGATATTAGAGTTGGCCCGGAACGAAGCTTCGAGACTTTTCCAGATCGATCCTGACCTGAAGAAACCGGAGCATATCATGCTGGCTGAAGAAATGTCCAGGGTCTGGAAAGATGCATCTGCCGAGTGGAATTAGATATAACCTGATAAATACCCCCTGTACTCAGCGTGCAGGGGCGGATCCGAAGATCCGCCCGCCCAAAACCCTCCCCACCCCAGCCCTCCGACCCACCATCTTGTTTATCGCCATCACTCCTGTCACTATATAAGACATGGGCCTTTACTTTTGGCAGCAACATCTACGCGTCTGTGAAATATAGAATATAATCAGGAGGTGGTTCATGGAAAATAAGCAAGTTAAAGTCTACTCTACCCCGACCTGTCCCTGGTGCAAAAAGGTTAAACAGTTTCTGGATGCCAACGGTATAAAATATCAGGACCTGAATGTGGCGGAAGATAAGACCGCACGTGAAGAGATGATCAACACCACCCATCAGATGGCGGTTCCCACCATTTCTATTGATGGAGAATATGTCATCGGTTATAACGAAAAAGAGCTTAAGGAAAAACTGGCTATCAAATAAACTGAATCTGAAGGATGCGGGTTCTGGAGCAACAGAGTGTATATTCGTCAGAATCGGATTCAGAATGCAGTGGGTTGATTCATTCGGCCGGCGAATATGAGGAATGGTGACCGTAAACCGGTGGCGATTTTTGGTGGACTAAAATCTCAGGGTTGATAATAACGCCTGTCATCAGTCTGCCGGAACAGGCTGCTCCATCATGCTTGAAGCCATCAGTTGCGGCTCCAGGGCAAAATTATTGACTGTGCCCCATTTGTCCGGAGGCCAGGTCTGGATCCATGCACGGCCTCGGATGTCATCATAAGAAACCGTCCATTCTAGAGGTGAATTGTGCCTGAAGGTGCGGTTGTCTTCCATCACAAAATAGCGATTATGGGGGACTTCGAAGGGCAGTAGGGTATAGTCAGCCGAAAACTTGACATAAGGTTCCGATAGCTGAGTGCCGTTGACGAAGACAGACCTGTTCTTTATCTCAATAATGTCTCCGGGAAGACCGATAATTCTCTTTATTTTGGTGGTGTTTCCGGTAGGCGAGTCATAGATAACGATTTCTCCACGGTGAGGGGTGCTGAAAACATAGGCTGTCCTGGATATGAGCAGCCGTTCACCGGCGCTTATACTCGGTTCCATGTCTGCCGTAGTAACCACAAAATTCTGTACCCAGACATGCGAAACCAGGGAAATGGCGCCTACTGATATCGTAATAAACAACAGCAATTTAATAAAATCCCGCATCGGACCTTCCCCCCATTCTGATGGTGGATATATATTACAGTAGAAAACCGGCTTATTCCAGACTGATTTTAGTACTTTGGGACTTAAGAGGGATAATCAAGGGTCGCGTGTCCGATTGCTGCCGTCAGCATATGACCGCCGGTTTCGACGGTTTTCCCATTTAGCCGGAAAACCGCTATAATAAACTTACATTAAATACAGGAGAGTGCCGTGTCATTACTGTATATTACTTCCCTTTCAGATAATTCCGGCAAGACTATGCTCAGCGCCGGTTTAGCTCAACACTGGTGCGAGCGCGGTAAAAAGATCGGTTATTTAAAGCTCGCAAAAACGGGAGGTTCGGACTCACCGGGTGAGGCGGATGTCCGCTTCATGCATAAGCTGCTCGGTTTATCAGAGCCGCTGGAAGCTCTTCTGCTGGATATAAGCTCTCAGACAGATACCGGGGAAGCCGTCCGGCAGGCGTCTGAAGCATCCCGGGATAAAGATGTGGTTATTATTGAAGGTTTGCCGTTGAAGGAATCAGGCGGGATTATCCAGGCGCTGGATGCCCGGGTCATGGTGGTGCATGATTATTCCGTCCCCCTTGCGGCCGCCCTGCCGGAATATCAGAAACTGGGAGATTGTCTTTCCGGAGTCGTGGTCAACAAGGTGCCCCGGAACCGGTTCGACCGGGTCAGGAGCAGGCTGTCAGATGAATTAAAGCAGGCCGGCATAGGTCTTTTAGGTCTGATTCCGGAGCACCGTCTCCTGATGACTCTGACGATCGGTGAGCTGGCTGAAGCCGTACAGG
>CAZELW010000008.1:0-1416 GCA_964513135.1 uncultured Dehalococcoidales bacterium | reverse complement strand
CTGATAAGGCCGACGAGTTGATAGAAAACTTTATGATGGGCTCATCGACTTTTGACCGGGGTGCCGCCTATTACAACCGGAAGGAAAATAAAGCGGTTATTCTCTGGGGAGAGCGTCCCGGTTTCCGCAAAGCCGCCCTGGCCGGTTTGCAGCAAGCTGCCTTGCAGACATCTGTGAAATGCATTGTGATCAGTGCCGATGGGGTTCCCGCCCCGGCAGTAGCGCAAAAAGCCGAGGAAAAAGGCGTCCCCACAATTTCCGCGCCCGGCACGGTACCGGAGCTTATCGAATCCCTGGAAAAAGCCATGGGCAGGTTGAGATTCAATCAGGAGAAGAAACTGCCTTATCTAAGGGACGTAATGAGCAGCGGTATCGATTTGAAACTTTTGTCCGGGATAGTCGGTACTGGCAATTGATCTCGACGAAGCTGTTTTTCTGCTCTTGTAAGAGTCCTGTTCGAAGCATCATGTTCGATTTTACAAAGGAGATAACTAATACTATAATAGTTTCGATGGTACGGGTTATCATATCACCTGGTGGAATTACAGTCTGACCAACAGGATCGAGTAGCCGAATTATAACCATCCATTTATAAAAGGAGGACATTCAGTGGGTTTTACCGACAAGCAGATCCAATGCGTTGATTGTGGAAAGGAGTTCACCTTCACCGCTGCGGAGCAAGAATTCTTCGCACAGAAAGGGTACACTAACGAACCAAAGCGCTGCCAGCCGTGCCGCCAGTCCAGAAAGGCTGAAAGAGGCGGGAACGCCGGTAGATCGGGTTTGCAGAAGTTTCCTGCAGTCTGTGCGCAATGCGGCAAGGATACAGAAGTGCCGTTTGAGCCAAGGCAAGGTCGACCAGTATATTGCAGTAATTGCTACAGCCAGGTGAGATTAAACCAACCTAAATAAAAGTATTTATTTGATTATCCAGGCCAGGGGCAGACAGCCCCTGGCTATTTCTGTAAAATAAATTATTGCTTACACTGATTAATTGCCCCCTCATTCCATACCGGATGTTGGTTGCTTAAAAGGAATACAGGTATGGAAAGGGGGTTTTCATGTGAAAATTTGAAATAAAGACTATGAAATACCGTAATGAATTAAGAAATATTGCTATTATCGCCCATGTTGATCATGGCAAGACCACGCTGGTGGACGGACTGCTCAAGCAGAGTAAGGTCTTCCGGGAAAATCAGCAGATGGGTGAGTGCATCATGGACGTGAACGCGCTGGAGCGTGAAAGAGGCATCACCATTCTGGCGAAGAACACCGCCGTCACATACAAGGGCGTCAAGATAAATATCATTGATACCCCGGGACATGCTGATTTCGGCGGGGAAGTCGAGCGGGTAATTAATATGGCGGACGGCTGCCTGCTGCTTATCGATGCCGTGGACGGTCCCATGCCGCAGA